>DASVWD010000195.1 GCA_036389795.1 Longimicrobium sp. | reverse complement strand
CACCGACGCGCCGGGCGGCACCGCGAACTGGTCGTTCACCGGCGGCACGAACTACAACGATGCCACCGGCACCGCAGCCATCACCATCCAGAAGGCCGACGCGGTGATCAGCGTCAACGGCTACACCGGGACCTACGACGGCGCCGCGCACGGGGCGACCGGCACGGCCACGGGCGTCGGCGGCGCGAACCTCAGCAGCGGGCTGAACCTGGGTGCGACGTTCACCGACGCGCCGGGCGGCACCGCGAACTGGTCGTTCACCGGGGGCACCAACTACAACGATGCCACCGGCACCGCAGCCATCACCATCCAGAAGGCCGACGCGGTGATCAGCGTCACCGGCTACACGGGCGTGTACGACGGCGCCGCGCACGGGGCCAGCGGCACGGCCACGGGCATCGGCGGGGCGAACCTCACCGGCGGGCTGAACCTGGGCGCCACCTTCACCAGCGCGCCCGGCGGGACGGCCAACTGGAGCTTCGCCGGCGGCACCAACTACAACGATGCCAGCGGCTCGGTCCAGATCGCCATCTCCAGGGCCATGCCGACGGTCGCGTGGAGCAACCCGGCTGCGATCGTTTACGGGACCACGCTGGGCGGCACGCAGCTCAACGCCGCCGCCAGCTTCGGCGGGGCGAGCCTGCCGGGCACCTTCACCTACTCGCCGGCGGCGGGCACCGTGCTGAGCGCGGGCGGCGGCCAGCTGCTGTCGGCCGACTTCGCCCCGGCGGACGCGGTGAACTTCAACCCGGTGGCGGGGACCACGGTGCACATCGACGTGCTGAAGGCGCCCACCACCGTCACGGCGGTCTCGGGGAGCGGCACCTTCGGCGGCACGGCCACGCTCACGGCCACGCTCTCGCCCGCCCTGGCGGGGAGGACCATCTCCTTCTCGGTGAACGGGACGGCGGTGTGCGGCGGCGGCACGGGGACGGCCTGCCCCACCACCAGCGCCTCGGGGACGGCCACCCTCACCGGCGTGAGCCTCGGCGGCATCGCGGCGGGAACGTACGCCGGCGCCGTGGCGGCCGGCTTCGTCGAGGAGGCCAACTACCTGGGGAGCGGCGGCACCGGCACGCTCGCGGTCGGCAAGGTGGCCACCACCTCGGCGGTCACGGTCACGCCCGGGCCGCAGCAGTACAGCGACCGGGTGAGCTTCGAGGCCACGCTGGCCCCGGGGAGCGCCGGCGGCGCGCAGGCGGCCACCACCGTCACCTTCAGGGTGGGAACGCAGACGGTGGGCACCGCCACCCTCACCCTGTCGGGCGGCGTGCTCCGGGGGATCCTGGCCAACGTGGCGCTCGTGGAGCCCACGCCCTTCGGCACGGCGCCGGCAGGGCAGATGGCGCCGGGGCCGCGCGCGGTGACGGCGGAGTTCACGGGCGTCGACCCGAACTTCACCGTGAGCTCGGCCGGCACCACGCTGCAGATCAACAAGGAGAACGCGGGCGCCACCTACACCGGCACCCAGTTCGCCTCCACGGGGTCCGGGAGCACGGCCACGGTGACGCTCAGCGCCACCATCCAGGACGCCACGGCGCTCAACGCCGCCGGCGACCCGAACCCGGGCGACGTGCGCAACGCGCGGGTGACGTTCTGGAACCGCGACACCAACCAGCCGATCTCCGGGTGCGTGAGCCTCCCGGTGGGGCTGGTGAGCGCGGCCGACCCCAGGACCGGCACCGCCACCTGCAACTGGGCGGTGACGCTGGGCAGCTCGGAGAACTCCCGCGACGTCACGGTGGGCGTGGTGGTGGACGGCTACTACGCGCGCAACAGCGCCGACGACAACTCGGTGGTGACGGTCTCGCGCAGCCTGGCGAGCTTCATCACCGGCGGCGGGTACCTGGTGAACCAGGCGTCGGCGGGGCAGTACGCGGGCGAGGCCGGGAGGCGGACCAACTTCGGGTTCAACGTGAAGTACAACCGGAGCGGCACCAACCTCCAGGGCAACGTCAACATCATCGTCCGCAACGGCGGGCGGGTGTACCAGGTGAAGGCGAACAGCCTGACCTCGCTGTCGGCCAACACCAGCACCGGCGCGGCGCAGTTCAGCGGCAAGGCCAGCATCCAGGACATCACCGACCCGCTGAGCCCGCTCTCCATCGACGGCAACGCCACGCTGCAGATGACGCTGACCGACCGCGGCGAGCCCGGCTCCACCGACTCCATCGGCATCACGGTGCTCAACAAGGCCGGCGGCACCTGGTTCGCGTCCAGCTGGAACGGCACGCGCACCGTGGAGCAGACCCTGGCGGGCGGCAACCTGGTGGTGCGGTAGGCACGCACCACGACGGGGACGGGGCTCCGGCCTCCGCCCCCGTCTTCCCCGGCGGAAGGTCTCCGCCGCCGGTCCGCGCGGCCCGTGCGGCGCGCGGACCGGCGGTCTTCGCTCCGGCCCTCTCCGCAATGGCGGATCCGTTACGGAAGGTAACCCGGGTTACGAAACTACCCACCGCGGCGGCCGCGGCCGGACATCGCCCAAAGCCGTAACCGGTTGACACGCAACACCTTGGAGCGGCGCACCGCGGTTGGCCCCGTTGTTCCAAAGACATGGGGGCCTCCGCGGCGTCTCACCCACCGACCGCCGCGGGGCCGCTCCTCCCCCCCTCCCGTGCGTTCTCCTCCGCGACAGCCTCAGCCGCCGAAGAGGAGGACACGTTCCCCGCACGGGGGCCGCGCAGCCGGACGGGCGTGGAAGGGAGGATCGGCGGCGCTCGGGTGAGGGTCCTCGCGCCAAAACGCATTCGTCAGGGCCCCGGGGCCCGCCCGGAGACGGTCCGGGCGGGCGGCGGCCCGCCCCCCACGCAACTCGAACCGCCGTATCCATCGACGTCCGGCACCCCGTGCGCCCGATCGAGGCCACGGAGCCAGACCGCTCCCTGCGCCCGCGGCCGCCGCGCCGGGCGTAGCCGTTCGTACCGCGGCACCCTCTCTCCTTCCGACAAAGGCACCCCGGCCGCGAGGCCGGTCCGCAAAGCCCAGGGGTCTCTCCGAGACGGCCCGGCTCCCGAAGAAGGGCGCTGCCGGCGCAACCGCCGGCACCACCCACAGGCTCGCAAGGAGAGCCCCCATGAAGCGTCTTGCCTTCGTCTTCGCCGCCACGGCGGCCTTCGTCGCCGCCTGCGGAGACAACTCCTCGTCGCCCACGGCGGCCACGCCCGAGATCACCCCGCGGGCGGTCCTGACCGCGGGCCCCGTCTCCGGCGCCATCTTCACCACCGACGTTGCCTGTAACGGCACCAACGTCAACATTTTCGGGGCGAAGTCCGCCGTGTACCTGGACGGCGGCCCCGCGCACCCCGGCGCGGCCGGCCTCCCCGACGGGGAGTACTACGTCCAGGTCACCACGCCGAACGGTGACCTGCTGGGCACCAGCATCGGGACCGCGGACGAGACGCCCGCCGTGGTGGTGGGCGGTGAGTTCGCCGCCTGCTACCAGTTGTCGGTCATCCTGAAGAAGGCCAGCGACGGCACCCCGGGGTTCGACAACACCACCAACTCCGGCGGCGAGTACAAGGTGTGGGTGAGCAAGGACCCCGGCTTCGCGAACAGCGCCTCGAAGACCGACAACTTCAAGGTGTTCGAGACCCCCGAGCCGCCGCCGACCGGCAGGCTGAACGTCGTCAAGTTCTACGACGCCAACGCGAACGGCATCAACGACGACGGCCAGCCGATCACCGGATGGAAGGTGCGCATCCAGGACGGCATCGACTTCATCCGCTTCACGCCGGCCTCGCTGATCGTGACGCCCGACGACTACACGGTGACGGAGTTCATGCCGACGGAGACCAACTGGGTGGGCACCACCCTCAACCCGGTGCTCGTCGCGCTCGGGGCGGGCGAGGAGAAGACGGTCAGCTTCGGCAACGTCTGCCTGGGCGCCGGGGGCGGCCACACGCTCGGCTTCTGGTCGAACAAGAACGGGCAGGAGACGATGAACGACGGCGGGAGCATGACGTCGGAGCTGGCCCTGCTCGGCGGCCTGAACCTGCGCAACGCCGCGGGCGCGAACTTCGATCCCGCCAACTACAACGGCTTCCGCTCCTGGCTGCTGAACGCCACCGCCACCAACATGGCGTACATGCTCTCGGCGCAGCTCGCGGCCATGGAGCTGAACGTGGAGGCGGGGATGGTCTCGGGCGGCGCGCTGGTGTACGCGCCCGCGTTGATCGGCTCGCCGGCCAACGAGAACGCGCTCGGGTTCATCAGCATCAACGACCTGAAGAGCGCGGCCAACGCCGAGCTGGGCGCGAACGGCCTGGTGCTGTCCGACCACCCGTCGCGCCCGTACCAGGAGGCGCTGAAGACCGCCCTGGACCGGGCCAACAACAACCTCAACTTCGTCCAGGCCACCGCCTGCGCGTTCACCTTCGCCGAGTGAGCGCGCGGCAGGTCCGGTAAGACACGAGGCCCCCTCCCGGCGGAGGGGGCCTCGCGTTTCGGCCCTTGAACGCCCTGCCCGTCGCCCTGGCCTGAACGCGGCGCCGCCCATCTCAACCGCATGTCCCACGCAGAGTCAGCAGAGTCAGCAGAGGGGTTCTCTGCTAACTCTGCTGACTCTGCGTGAGGCCTTTTCCAGACTTGGTATCATACCAGGTTCCGAGATCGACTGTGCAAAAGGATGTCATCCTGAGGGAGCTGCTGCGCCGGACCATCCTCCACACAGATGCATGGCGGCGACCGAAGGATCTACTCACCCCACGCGAGGCCGGGTCTGCGCGCGATCCCAGGCCACCAGACATGGGGAGTAGATCCTTCGGTCGCGTCCAACCTCTGGTGCGGAGGAAAGTCTCGTGAGGACGCTCCCTCAGGATGACATCTTCCTGGTGTTGCGGGAGTTGCGAAGAATCCACAGCCGATCTCAAGAAGTGGCTATCACACGCAGGCAACGGAATCAACGGAGGACCCCCCCTGGCTGCTCTCCGTTGACTCCGTTGACTCCGTTGACTCCGTTGACTCCGTGTGAGGCTTTTTCCTCCTCGTCCGCCTCAGTCCGCCGCGTCCTGCTCCGGCACCGCAGACGGCGTGCGCACGAACTGCAGCTCGTAGAGGCGCGCGTAGAGCCCCCCGCGCCGCAGCAGCTCCGCGTGGGTGCCGCGCTCGCGGATCTCGCCGTGGTGCAGCACCAGGATCTGGTCGGCGCCCTGGACCGTCGACAGGCGGTGCGCGATCACCAGCGAGGTGCGCCCCCGCATCAGCTCGCGCAGCGCCTCCTCGATCCTGGCCTCCAGCTCCGAGTCCACCGAGCTGGTGGCCTCGTCCAGCACCAGCACCAGCGGGTCGAACGCCAGCGCCCGCGCGAAGCTCACCAGCTGCCGCTCGCCCACCGAGAGCGACGTCCCCCGCTCGCCCAGCGGCTGCTCGTAGCCCCGCGGCAGCCGGGCGATGAAGGGGTCCGCCCCCACGCGCCGGGCCGCCTCGCGCACCGCCTCGTCGCCGATCTCGTCGCTCCCCAGGCGGATGTTGCGCCGCACGTCCTCGCTGAAGAGGAACACGTCCTGGAGCACCAGCGACACGCGCGCGCGCAGCTCGGCCACGGGAACGCGGTCGATCGGCACCCCGTCCAGCAGGATCTGCCCCCGCTGCGGCTCGTAGAAGCGCATCAGCAGGCCGATGATCGTCGACTTCCCCGCCCCCGTGGCCCCCACGATCGCCACCCGTTCGCCGGGGCGGGCGCGGAAGCTCACCCCGCGCAGCACCCACTCGCCCTCGGGATCGTAGCGGAACCACACGCCCTGGAGCTCGATCTCCCCGCGGCCGGGCTCGGGGAGGTGCAGCGGCCGGTCGGGGTCGGTGATCTCGGGCTCCGTGTCGAGCAGCTCGAAGATGCGCTCCGAGGCCGCCATGGCCCCCTGCAGCAGGTTGTACTTCTCCGAGAGGTCCTGGATCGGGCGGAAGAAGCGCCGCGTGTACTGGAGGAACGCCGCCACCGTCCCCACCGTCATCGTCCCCTGGATCGTCTCGCCCCCGCCGTACCAGAGGATGAGCGCCAGGGCGATCGCCGTGAGCACCTCGATCACCGGGAAGAAGAGCGCGTAGTAGGTGATCGAGCGCAGGTGCGCCTCCAGGTGGTCGCGGTTGATCTCCCCGAAGCGCCCCCGCACCTCCCGCTCGCGCCCGAAGAGCTGCACCACGCGCACCCCGCTCACGTGCTCCTGCAGGAAGGCGTTGATGCGCGCCAGCCGCACCCGGATGTCGCGGTACGCCCTGCGGATCAGCCCGCGGAAGACGAACGCCGCCGCCGCCACGAAGGGGAGCACGCTGAAGGTGACCAGCGCCAGGCGCCAGTCCAGCCGCACCATCGCCGCGAAGATGAAGAGCACGGTGAAGACGTCGCCGAACACGGTGACGATCCCCGACGAGAACGCCTCGTTGAGCGCCTCCACGTCGTTGGTCACCCGCGTCATCAGCCGGCCCACGGGGTTGCGGTCGAAGTAGCGCAGCGAGAGGCGCTGCAGGTGCGCGAACACCTCCATGCGCAGGTCGAACATGATGCGCTGCCCGAGCCAGGTGGTGAGCAGCGCCTGCGCGTACTCGGCGAGGAAGGACAGCACCAGCGCGCCCACGTACGCCCCCACCAGCGTGCCCAGGAGGCCCGTGTCGCGCCGGGGAATCGCGGAGTCGAGCGCCACCTTGGTGAGGTACGGCCCCACCAGCTCCAGCGCCGCCCCCGCGAAGAGGAGCGCCACGGCCAGCGCCACGCGGGCGCGGTACGGCCGCAGGTACGAGAGCAGCCGCCGCATGAGCCGCAGGTCGTACGGCCGGTCCTGGAGCTCGTCCTCGTGCCCGCTCATCCCGCTCATGAGTAGAAAGTCATCGCTTCCGGCGAACTTCGCACTTCGCACCTCGCACTTCGCACTGCGGTTCTGGGCGTGTCCCTCCGCTGCGCTCCGGGCCGGGCTGCGCGCGCGGTAGGGCACGATACGACCGTGCCCAACCGCGCCGGGCCGCCGCCGCCACGATACCCCCTGTGGCGGCGTCGTCCCGGCCCTCCGGGCGCGCATCCCTCACGCGGGGTTTCGTCGCGCGAGGCGCCGGGGTGTCGCAGGGGCGAGCACGCGAGTCCGTGCGGAGGCGGCCTCGGCACGGCATGCCTCGCCCCTACGAACCACCCGCCACCCGCCCCGAGATCCCCGTAAAGTCCACCCTCTCCCGAAGTTGGGAGAGGGTTGCCGCTCTCGGGCGGCGGGTGAGGGCCCCCGCCGCCGCGCCGGTGCCTCCCCTCACGGCGGAT
Source organism: Longimicrobium sp. (assembly GCA_036389795.1). NCBI lineage: Bacteria > Pseudomonadati > Gemmatimonadota > Longimicrobiia > Longimicrobiales > Longimicrobiaceae > Longimicrobium > Longimicrobium sp. The sequence continues at coordinate 18,408 of DASVWD010000195.1, read as the reverse complement.
CCGGCGAACGCCTCCGGAAACGCCCGTCTCCCCGGCCGCCACGCCGGAACGGCGCATCGCATGGCGTGGCCGCAACGTAGCCGGAGGGGCGCGGGCGGGCAACGGAGCGTTGACAACGCCCGTCGCGTGCCCTAGAGTTCGCTCTCTCTCCCGAACGTCGTCCGCGCAGGCCGCGTCCTCGCGTCCCCACCGTTCCCCCGTCGACGGCACCGGGCTTCTGTCCGCGGCAACTCCCCACGCTTGCGCCCGCCGCCCTCGTTCTCGAGCGCGGGCAAAGTGGCGGGCGTTGACAAGTCCCGTGCGTACAACGTAGTATGCGGCATCCTCTCCACCTTGTGCTCCCCGGCCCATCCATGCTCCCGACCCACCGCCGCGCCCCTGCGCCGCGGCCCCACGCGCCCGTGCGCCGGGCCCTGCTGGCGCTCGCTCCCGCGCTCCTCCTGGCCGCGTGCGGCCGGGGCGGCGGCGGCCAGGTGGTGTTCGCGCTGGCCGCGCCGCTCGAGCAGGACTACGGCGCCTCCACCCGCCGCGGCGCCGAGCTGGCCGTCCGGGAGATCAACGCCGCCGGCGGCATCCGCGGCGACTCGCTCCGGCTGGAGCTGCGCGACGACGGCGCCGACAAGAACAAGGCCATCGCCATCGCCGCCGAGCTGCTGCGCGACCCCCGGGTGGTGGCGCTCGCCGGGCCGGTGAACTCCGGCACCACCATGGCCAGCGGCCCGCTCTACAACGGCGAGACCGACGAGCTCGCGGGCCTCACCCTCCCCGTGCTTGCCACCACCGCCACCAGCCCCGACGTCTCGCGCCTGGGCGACTGGGTGTTCCGCGTGGCCTCCAGCGACTCGGCCAACGCCGTGGAGCTCGCCCGCGTGGCGCGCGCCGCCGCCCCCGCCGTGGCCGTGCTGTACAGCAACGACGACTACGGCCGCGGCCTGGCCGCCGCCTTCCGCGGCGCGCTGCTCAAGGACGGCGGCCAGGTCCCCGAGATCGACCCCTACCTGGAAGACACCCGGGACTTCACCCCCTACCTCAAGCGCATCCAGCGGCGCGGGGTGGGGATGGTGTTCGTGGCGGGGCTCGACGGCAGCGCGGCGCGCATCATCGCCCAGGCGCGCGGGATCGGGCTGGCCGCGCGCTTCATCGGCGGCGACGGGCTGGAGCCGCTCAAGAGCAAGGGCCCCGCCTACGAGGGCACCCTGGTGGGGCTCCTCTACCACCGCGACGCCAGCGACCCGGCCCGCGCCTTCGCCGAGGCGTACCGGCGCGCGTACAACGCCGAGGCCGACCCCTTCGCGGCGGCCGCCTACGACGCGGTGAAGCTCCTGGCCGCCGCGGCCGGCGCCAACGGCCCCACGCGCGAAGGGATCCAGCGCTACCTGCGGCGCCTGGGGCAGGAGGGCGGCCCCGAGCCGTTCGTGGGCGCCACCGGGACCATCCGCTTCGACGACAACGGCGACCCGCTGCAGAAGGCGTTCGCCGTCGGCAGCATCCAGAACGGGACCCTCCAGCTTACCCGGGCGAACCGATGAGCACGACCCTGGTCCGGCCGCCACTCCTCCCCGAGGCCCCCGACTCGCCCGACCCCCGCGAGGGGGCCGGGCGGCCGCACGCCGCGCCGCACCGGCGGCGGGTCTTCTTCCGCTCCATCCGCGACCGCCTGCTGTGGGGCGGCCTGGGGCTGGTGCTGCTGATCGCGCTGGGCGCGGTGGTGAGCTTCTTCACCGTGACCAACCTGGGCCGGCAGATGGACGAGCGCCTGGGGACGCTGCGCCGGAGCACCGAGATCGGCAGCTCGCTGGAGTCGCTGATCCTCAACCAGATCGCCGCCGGCGAGCGCTACCTGGTGACCCCCTCGCCGCAGATCGCGCAGCAGTTCTCCGACTACGGGCGGCAGGCGCACGAGCAGCGGCGCCAGTACAAGGACCTGAGCGACCTCACCCCCGCCGAGCAGCAGCGGGTGGTGGCGGTCGAGGGGCTGCACTCGGCCATCGAGGTGGAGTACGCGCTGGCCCACGCCCAGCGCGACGTGGGCGACGCGGCGGGGGCGCTCGGCCGCCTGGCCGCCGTGCGCCCGCGCACCCAGGAGCTGCAGCGCGAGATCCGCGCGATCAGCTCCGCGCAGGCCGAGAAGGTGGCCGTGGCCTCGGCCGCGCTCAAGAAGGACGCGAGGAACGCCGAGCTGATCCTGCTGGCGCTGGCCGTGGGCGCCGCGCTGGTGGCGGCGGCGCTCATCCTCACCACCATCCGCGGCATCACCCGCCCGCTGGGCGACCTGGTGAGCGCCGCCGAGCGGCTGGGGCAGGGCGACCTGCGCGTGAGCCTGAACGGCGGGATGACGGGCGAGTTCGCCGCGCTGGCCGGCGCGTTCAGCGGGATGGCGGGGCAGCTGCGCACCATCGTGGGCGAGACGGTCTCCACCGCCGAGCGCATCTCCACCTTCGCCAGCGACCTCTCCAGCATCAGCGAGGAGGTGGCGGCATCGAGCGGCGAGGTGGCCACCGCCATGGTGGGGATCGCCAGCGGCGCCGAGAGCCAGAGCGCGGGGCTCACGGCCACGCAGGAGGCGCTGGACGAGATGAAGGCGCGCACGCAGGAGATCGCCAGCGCCAGCCGGCAGGTGGGCTCGCTCACCGCCGAGATCTCCGAGGTGGCCACCCGGAGCCGCCAGGAGGTGTCGACGGCGCTGGCCCGCCTGGTGGAGATCCGCGACGTGGTGCAGGCCTCGGCCAACCAGGTGGGCGACCTGGCCGAGAGCTCCACCCAGATCGACCGCTTCGTGGAGACGATCACGGGGATCGCGCGGCAGACCAACCTGCTGGCGCTGAACGCGGCCATCGAGGCGGCGCGCGCGGGCGAGCACGGCCGCGGCTTCGCGGTGGTCGCCGAGGAGGTGCGCAAGCTGGCCGAGGGGAGCGCGCGCGCCGCCCAGGAGGTCGCGCAGAACGTGCACGCCATCCGCTCGCGCATCGAGGGGGTGGTGGGGACGATGGGGAAGGGGCAGGAGAAGGTGGCCGACGTGGAGCACGTCTCCAAGGGCGCCGACCAGGCGCTGGAGCAGATCCTGGCGGCGGTGGACGGGGTGCGGCAGGCCGCGCACCAGGTGGAGGTGGCGGTGGTGCGCAACACCGCGGCCATGGAGGGGGTGGAGCGGGCGGTGGCCGAGGTGTCGGGCACCTCCGAGAGCCACGCCGCCAGCGCCCAGGAAGTCTCGGCGGCCGCCGAGGAGCAGTCCGCCGCCACCGAGCAGATGTCGGCCTCCAGCATGGAGCTGCTGCATGCCGCCGAGCGCATGCGCGAGCTGGTGAGCGGGTTCCAGACCTGACGGTTCGGTCTACTCCGCAAATCGATCGCGAAGGGCCCGCTCCGGTGCGCCGGGGCGGGCCTTCCTGCGTTCGGTGCGAAGTGCGAGGTGCGAAGTGCGGCGGCTTGCTGCGGCTCGGAATCCGTAGGGTCGAGGCAGGCCTCGACCGGCCGGCGGCGCTGCCGCCGGGGGCCCTCTCCCCCGCGCGACCCCGGTCGTTCGTTCCTCACGACCAGGGGCCACGCTCCCCTCTCCCAGACTGCGGGAGAGGGGAAACACCTCGGCGCTTCGCGCAACGGAACCGCGCACGGGGGGAAGGTTTGCGCAGTTGAAGCCTCGCGGGGTTTGCGAGGCTTTCCGTAGTTCCAGCGGGCGGCTTCAGCCGCTCGCGCCCGTCGCGCCGCGGCGCTCGCGACCGGCATTCGCAGTCCGGCGGAACGCAAATCCCCCGGCCTCGATCGGAGCGGCCGGGGGATCTCGCTTCGGGCGAAAACGCGTGGGACTACGCGGAGGCCGCCGTCGCGCCGCGCCAGTTGTGGGCGCCCGCGAAGTCGGCGCCCCCGGTGTCGGCGCCCTCCAGGTTCACCCCGTCCAGGTCGGCGCCCGCGAACACCGCGCCGCGCAGGGTGGTGCCGCGCAGCACCACCCCGTCCAGCGACGCCTCGCGCAGCACCGCGCCGGAGAGGTCGGCGCCCTCCAGCACCGTGCCCGTCAGGTTCGCGCGCACCAGCGAGGCCTCCGAGAAGTTGGCGCCCCGGCAGGTAGCGCGCGTCAGGTCCGCCGTGTCCAGGACGGCGCCCGAGAAGGTGGCCTCGTCCAGCTGGGCGTGGCGCAGGTTGGCCCCGCGCAGGGACGCCCCCTGCAGGCGCGCCCCGCGCAGGTCGGCGTGGCCCATCCCCGCCTCGTCCAGCACCGCCCCCGCGAAGGTGGCGCCGCGCAGGTTCGCCTTCGTCAGCTCCGCCCCGGTGAGGTCGGCGCCCGAGAGGTCGGCCCCCTCCAGCTTCATCGGGCTCAGCGCCCCGGTGCGCACGCTGCTGGCGTCGCGCAGCACCGCGTTGGCCAGCCGGGCGCGGCCGAGGTCGGTGTTGCAGAGGCACGCCGAGGTCAGGTTGGCGCCGCTCAGGTTGGCGCCCGTGAGGTTCACGTTGCGCAGCTGCGCGCCGCTCAGGTCCACCCCCTCCAGGTCCATCCCGGAAAGGTCGGCGCCGGTCAGGTCGAGCCGGGAGAGCGAGCGGTCGCCGTTGCCGGCCAGGCGGCGCTCCACCTCTTCGCGGCTCAACCCGCGGGCGTGGGCGGCGGCGGCGTTGGCCGCGGGGTCTGCCTTCCCCGTGACCGCGTTGATCGCACGTTCCAGGATCCCCATGACCGACCTCCCGTTGTACGGACCGTGAGGCGCGCACCGGGCCGGGTGCGCGGCCGGAGGAAAAACGGAGAGACGACGCTCCGGGACTTGCGCGATGTTGGCTCTGAGGAGGCACGAAAGTGCCGCGCGTCACACCCTGCACGAAACATTCCCCGTACACAAGCACTGCGTCGAGTCGATGTGTTGCCGTGGACGGGACGATTCCAGGGAACTGCGACTACGGATTCGGGCATGTCCCTCCGCTGCGCTCCGGGCCGGGCTGCGCGCGCCGTAGGGCACGATACAACTGTGCCCAACGGCGCCGGGCCACCGCCGCCACGATACCCCTGTGGCGGCGGCGTCCCGGCCCTCCGGGCGCGCATCCCTCATGCAACCGCGAACGCACCTTCCGCGGACCGGCTCCCCGCCGGAAAAGGCGGGCTGCGGCAGAAAGAGCGGGCGGGGCGCAAACATGCTTGCGCGCCGCCCGCTCTCCCGACTACCCTTCGCCCCGCCCACTGGGCACTGGGCACTGGGCACTGGGCACTGGGCACTGGGCACTGGGCACTTCGCACTTGTCACCCGCCGCCCTCCTCGGCCAGGATCCGCCGCACCTCGGCCTGGATGAGCGCGGGAGTGGGGGCGATCCCCAGCTCCCAGAGCGCCTCCTCGGCCCGGCGCACCAGCGCGGGGTCCAGGCCGCGCGGCGGGGCGCCGATGCCGGAGGCGGCCGGGGGCGGCTCCAGGCGGCGGAGCGTCACGCGGAAGCCGCCGCCGCCGTCCACCGCCTCCCAGGCGGCCACCACCGTGCCGGCGAGGCGCTCCAGCAGGTCGCCCACCTCGCCGCGCAGCACGGGGAGCCCCCCGGAGCGGTTGCCGCGGCCGGTGACCACCACCACGGTGCGCACTCCGTCGGCCTGGCGGGCCCGCAGCCAGCTCTCGGCCCTGAGCCGCGCCTCGCCGCCGGTCATCCCGTGCAGGTCCAGCAGGGGGTGCACGCTCCCCCACGCCGGCCCGCCCGGCCCCGGACGCCTCCCGCGCGCCATCGTCAGTCGGTCAGGCCTGGTTGAAACCCCCGGTGCTCGTCGCCGACGGCCCGCGCGAAGCGTGCCGGACGGGCCCCGAACGGCGAGAGCCACGGCGGGGCCGTGGCTCTTTCGTGGGTTCCCGGCGGGGTCCGGTCAGCTGGTGCCGCGGCCGAAGGAGTCCTTCAGGCTCTTGCCGACGCGGAACGAGGCGCTGGTCGAGGGCGCGATGTTGATCTCCTTGCCGGTGCGGGGGTTGCGTCCCTTGCGGGCCTCGCGGCGCTTCGCCTCGAAGCTGCCGAAGCCGGTGATCTGGACCTTGTCCCCGCCGCGCAGGCACGACGCGATGATGCCGTCCTCCACCGAGAACAGGGCATCGACGGCGCGGGCGGCCTCGGCCCGGCTCAGGTCGGCGCGGCTGGCCAGCTGCTGGACTAGCTCGGATTTGTTCACCTCGGAGCTCCTGTCTAGGGGGTGAGTTTGAGGGGTGAACCCAAACGGCGGCGCCGTTCGCGGAAGATACTGTAGAACCCCGTCCCGCATCCGTCAAGGACCGAAGTTGCCCGAATTTACAGCAGCCGCGCCGATTCCCGGCGCCGACACCCTGCTGCGCGAGCTACAGGCGGCGCGCGAGATCACCCACGCCTTCCTGACCGCCGCCACCCCCGACGAGGTGTATCGCCTTGCGCTGGAGCGCGTTTCCCCGCTCCTGGGGGCGGCCTTCGCCTCGGTGTACCTGCGCGAGGGGTCCCACGTGCTGCGCCTGGCCGCCGCCTGGAACTGGCCCCCCGAGTACGAGGACTTCCTGGGCGAGATGCGCGTGCGCGTGGGCGCCGGCCCCACCGGCGTCGCCGTGGCCGAGGACCGCCTGGTGGAAGTGGCCGACGTCTTCGCCGACCCCGCGCTCGCCGACTGGTGGGAGGTGGCCCGCGAGCTCGACTTCGCCGCCTCGGTCTCCCTCCCCCTGGAGCAGGGGGACCGTCCCGAGGGGGCGATCACCTTCTACTTCCGCGAGCCCGGCGCGCTGGCCGAGCACGACAGGAGCCTCCTGCGCCTGGTGGCCGACCAGCTCGCGGCCACCGCCGAGAAGGCGCACCTGATCGAGGACCTCACCCGCGCCAACACCCTGCTGCGGGCGCAGAACGTGGAGCTGGAGGCGCGCTACCGCGAGGCCGAGGAGGCGCGCCGGCTCAAGGCCGAGTTCCAGGCCAACGTCTCGCACGAGCTGCGCACCCCGCTCACCGCCATCCTGGGCTACACCTACCTGCTCAAGGAGCAGATCTCCGGGACCCTCACCGAAGACCAGCGGCAGGAGGTGCAGAAGATCGAGGACGCCGGCAACCAGCTCCTGGCCCTGATCGACGACCTGCTGGACCTCACCCGCCTGCAGCTCGGCCGCCTGGCCCCCGAGCCGGAGACGTGCGACGCGGTGGCGCTCCTGCACGCGGCGGCCGCGGGCACCCGGCCGCCGGCGGGCGTGGAGCTCAAGGTGGAGGCGCCCGACGCCTCGGTGCCGGTGCGCACCGACCCCACGCTGGCCATCCGCGTGCTGCGCAACCTGGTGTCCAACGCCTGCAAGTTCACCCCCGAGGGCCGGGTGGAGCTCAGGGTGCGCATGGCCAGCGGCTCCCCGTGGACCGAGGAGGCGCGCTCCGGCGGCGACGCGCGCCACCAGGTGGTGTGGGAGGTGGAGGACACGGGGATCGGGATCGCCGAGGACGACCAGGAGCGGATCTTCGACGAGTTCCGCCAGGTGGACGGCTCGGCCACGCGGCGCTACGGCGGCACCGGCATCGGCCTGGCGCTCTCGCGCCAGCTGGCCCGGCGCCTGGGCGGCGACGTCACCGTGCGCTCCGAGCTGGGCAGGGGCTCCGTCTTCCGCCTCACCCTCCCCGCCGGCCTCGACCGCGCGCCCGACAAGCCGGAGGTCGAGTAGTGGCGCCATTCCCGGCTCCGGACCCGGCTCCGCGCACCGCCCCCGCCCCCACTGCGAAGCCGGGAGTCCGCGCAGGCGGACTTCGTGTGGTCGTTGCCGCGAATTCATTCGCCCTTCCTCCCGGGCGAGGCTCCGGCGCATGACCCGCGGCTTCGCCTCCGTCGTCTTCGACTGCGACTCCACCCTGGCGCGCATCGAGGGGATCGACGAACTGGCCGGCCCGCACGCCGCCGAGATCGCCGCGCTCACCGAGGCGGCGATGAACGGCACGGTGGCGCTGGAAGACGTCTACGGCCGCCGGCTGGAGGTCATCCGCCCCACGCGCGAGCGGGTGGAGGCGCTGGGGCGCGAGTACGTGGCCGCGCTGGTCCCCGACGCGCGCGAGGTGGTCGCCGCGCTCCTCTGGCTGGGGAAGACGGTGCGCGTGGTCTCCGGCGGCCTGCGCCCGCCCGTCGAGGCCGTCGCCCGCACGCTGGGGCTCGGCTCGGGAGACGTGGCCGCCGTGGGGATCGACTTCGCCGCCGACGGCGCGTACGCCGGCTTCGAGCGCGCCTCGCCGCTGGCGCGCAGCGGGGGCAAGGCGGCGGTGCTCGGCGCCTGGACCCTCCCCCGCCCCGTGCTGCTGGTGGGCGACGGCGCGACGGACCTGGAGGCCCGCCCCGCGGTGGACGCCTTCGCCGCGTACATGGGCGTGGCCTGGCGCGCCCCCGTGGCCGCCGGCGCCGACGTGGTGATCGCGAGCGAGAGCCTGGCCCCCGTCCTGGCCCTCGCCGCCACGGAGGACGATCGCGCGCGCCTCCTCCGGAGCGAGTGGGCCGGCCTCCTGCGCCGCGGCGACGCTCTGCCGGCGAAAAGCGGGGGAAGCGGATGATACCGAGTCTGGCGGCAGACTTTTCTCACACAGAGCCAACAGAGTCAGCGGAGGGGTTTCTCTGCTGACTCTGCTGACTCTGCTGACTCTGCGTGAGGCCTGCTGTTTTTCGAATTCGGCATAGAAATGAAGCAGCCGAAGCGCTCTCTTCACGCGGAGTCCGCCCCGCCCGTTCGACCGGGCAGGGGCGGACTCTCCGTAGAGGGGGTTTCGCCGGACCACCGGATTGCGCAGAATCCCCCCGGACCGGGGCGGGCGCGGGGTTCCGTACTCCGTACCTCGTACCCCGTACTTTCGCACTCTCGCACTTTCGCACTCACGCACCCGATGTTCGGCCGCTTCTTCCTCCCCGGCCCCACCGAGGTCCGCCCCGAGGTCCTGGCGGCGATGACCCGGCCCGTGATCGGGCACCGCGGGAGCGAGATGTCCCGCATCTTCGCCGAGATCGACCCCGTGCTGCGCGCGGTCTTCCGCACCGCGCGCCCGGTCTGGGTCTCCTCCTCTTCCGCCACGGGGCTGATGGAGGCCTCGGTGAGGAACGGCGTGCGCCGGCGCGCGCTCTCGCTGGTCGACGGCGCCTTCAGCAAGCGCTACCGCGACCTGGTCTCCGGCTGCGGGCGCGAGGTGGAGACGTACGACGTGCCGCTGGGCCGCTGCCACGACCCCAACGAGGTCTTCCGCCTCCTGCGCGCCGGGGGCTTCGACGCGGTCACCGTCGTCCACTCCGAGACCTCCACCGGCGTGCTCGACCCGCTCCCGGAGATCGCCGAGGCCGTGCGGCGGGCGGAGGTCGAGACCGGAGAGGAGATCCTCCTCCTGGTAGACGGGGTGACGAGCGTCGGCGGGATGCTGGTGGAGGCGGAGGCGTGGGAGCTCGACTTCCTGCTGACCGGCTCGCAGAAGGCGCTGGCGCTGCCGCCGGGTCTCGCCTTCGGCGCCGCGTCGGAGCGGATGCTGCGGCGCGCGGAGACGCTGCCCGGGCGCGGGCAGTACTTCGACCTGCTGGAGTTCGACCGGTTCTGGCGGAAGCACCAGACGCCCAACACCCCCGCCGTGAGCCTGGTCTACGCCCTCGCCGAGCAGATGCGCCGCATCGAGGCCGAGGGCGTCGAGTGCCGCGCCGGGCGCCACTGGGCGATGGCCCGGCGCTGCTGGGGGTGGGTCGAGGAGCGGGGCCCCGCGCTCGGCCTCTCCCTCTTCGCCCCCGAGGGGTGCCGCTCGCCCACGGTGACGACGATCTCCGTCGACGGCCCGGTGCCGGCGCCGGAGATCGTGAAGCGGCTGAAGGAGCGCGGCTGGACGATCGGGGGCGGCTACGGGCCGCTGAAGGAGACCACCATCCGCATCGGGCACATGGGAGACCACACCGTGGACGGGCTGGACGCGCTGCTGGCGGAGATCGAAGAGGTGCTGGGATGACGGACGGGCCGCGCTTCCGCGTGCTGGTCACCGACGAGATCGACCCCGAGGGGCTCGCCGTCCTGCGCGGCCAGCCCGAGATCGAGGTGGTGGAGCGCCCCACCCGGCCGCTCGCCGAGGTGCTGGAGGAGATCGCCGGGTACGACGCCTTCATCGGCCGGAGCGCCACACGCGTCACCCGCGAGCTCCTGCAGAAGGGCGAGCGGCTCCGGGTGATCGGCCGCGCCGGGGTGGGCGTCGACAACATCGACCTCCCCACCGCCACCCGGCTCGGCATCGCCGTCATCAACGCCCCCGGCGGCAACACCGTCTCCGTGGCCGAGCTCGTCTTCGGCGTGGCCCTCTCGCTGGCGCGCCACGTCCACCTGGCCGACCACTCCATGCGCGAGGGGCGCTGGGACCGCTCCAAGCTGGGCGGGATCGAGCTGCGCGGGCGGACGATGGCCGTCGTGGGGCTGGGCCGCATCGGGAGCGAGGTGGCGCGCCGCGCCCGCGCCTTCGGGATGGCGGTGGCGGCCTACGACCCCTACGTGGCCGCCCCGCGCTTCGAGGAGCTGGGGGTGGAGCGCGCCGAGCGGCTGGCCGACCTCCTGGCGCGCGCCGACTTCCTCACCGTGCACACCCCGCTCACCGCCGAGACCAAGGGGATGATCGGCGCCGCCGAGCTGGCGCGGCTCGACCGCAAGGCGTTCGTGCTGAACCTGGCGCGCGGCGGGATCGTGGACGAGGACGCGCTGCTGGAGGCGCTGAAGGGCGGGCGGCTGGCCGGCGCCGCGCTCGACGTGTACGCCGCCGAGCCGCTGGCCGCCGACCACCCCCTGCGCTCGCTGCCGAACGTGGTGCTCACCCCGCACCTGGGCGCCTCCACCAGCGACGCGCAGCGCAGCGTGGCCGTGGAGGCGTGCGCCGCCGTGCGCGACGCGCTGCTGACCGGCGACCTCTCGGCCGCGATCAACGCCGCGGGGGTGGGAACCTTCGCCTGGGCCGACCTGCGCCCGCTGCTGGAGCTGGCCGACCGGCTGGGGCGGCTGGGGAGGGCGATGATCCCCGGGGGCCTCAGCGAGGTGGAGATGCGCTACGCCGGCCCCCGCGACGCCGCGCCCCGCCCGCTGCTCCTGGCCGCGCTGATGGGCGCCCTGCGCGACGTGGTGGACCGCCGCGCCGTGAACCTGGTGAACGTGCACCACGTGGCCAGCGAGCGCGGCATCGAGACGGCCTCCACCCACGTGGACGGCCGCGGCGAGCTGGGCGAGGAGGTGGAGCTCAGGCTGGAGGGGGGCGACCGCAGCATCCGCGTGGTGGGCGCGCTCCTGGGCGAGACGCACGGCCGCATCGTCCGCATCGGCGCCTTCCGGGTGGACGTGGCCCCGCGCGGGACCATGGTGGTGCTGCGCAACCGCGACGTCCCCGGCGTGATCGGCCGGGTGGGCACCCTGCTGGGCGAGGCCGGCGTCAACATCGCCGAGTACCACCAGGCGCGCCTGCAGATCGGCGGCGAGGCCCTGGCCGCCATCACCGTCGACGGCGCCGTCCCCCAGGAGGTGATGGAGCGCCTGGGCGCCCTCCCCGAGGTGCGGGACGTGCGGCAGGTGGACATGGAGTAGGGGAAGTGCGTGAGTGCGAAGGTGATTTCGTCCCACGCTCCCGCCTCGGCCTGGGGGAAATCGTGCGGCCATCGGGGCCCGGATCTTCCGAGGTCGCCGCCGGCTTCGAGGTTCGGCCCTCGAAGCCGGCGGTGTGTCTACCCGGGCGTCACTTCTGCGAGATCCCGGACGGGTACACGTCCTGAACCGCCTGCTCTTCCGGTTGAGCCTGGGCCTGCTCCGAAGCGTCAGGCGGGAATTCGTCCTGGACCACACGTCCCTCTCCTGCGGCACGCGCTGCTGCTACGGCAGCCGCCGGCGCTGCGCCGACACAGCCCGCCGCCGACGCCGGCTGTCTCGGGCGAACGGGCATCGGCGAATCCGGCGCGGGGGTCGGGATCGGCGGAACGGCGGCGGCGGGCGGGGTCATCTTGGGCGCCAGGCCGCCGCCGGCCGCGAAGATGTCCCGGGCGATCCGCAGGCCCAGGCCCACGCCGCCGATGTTCTCGTTGGCCAGGCTGGGAATCAGGTTGCCCTGGTCGTCCTCGGTGAAGTCGAAGGCGTCGAAGATCCAGTGCACCCCGAGCAGCACCCGGCTGGAGGCGTTCTCGATGATCATCTCCCACAGACCGCCGGGGAACGTGCGCGTGTGCCGCGGACGCACGGTGCCGTCGTTGTCGCGGCTGCCGCCGTTGAACTCGTCGGAGACCAGGAAGCCGGGGAACAGGCCGTCGGGGTTCTTGTCGTTGGGGGCGATGCCGTAGAACATCCGGGTGATGTGGAGGGCGGCGGCTCCGAACGTCGCGTGCCCCGACGGGTACGCGGGGAAGTTCGGCGTGAAGTTCTTCATCCCCGGCGAGTTGGTGCTCGGGGCACCCAGCGGCAGCCACCCCGGGTCGCCGTCGTTGAAGTTGACGGCCACGGCGTACGGCGCGGCCGGCCCGAGCTTCTCGTCGTGCTCGCGGATGCCGACTACCGGGCGCCAGAAGTCGAAGCAGTACTTGTGCTGCCACGCCAGGACCCCCGCGTCGCCCATCGCCGCGTTCACGAACGCGAAGAGCCGGGCGTTCTGCCCCTCGTTGTTCCCCTGCTGGACCGCCACCCGGCGAACGATCTGGTTGTAGAACCGCGGCGGCGTGCCCAGCCGGTTCGCGCCGTCGTACCCCCAGAAGATGCCGATCAGCGTTTCCCGCGGAGTGCGCCGCCGGTCGAAGAGGCCGTCGGGGAGCGTGCCCGTCAGGTCGGGCCGGATCCCCCGCGCCCGCACGTCCCTGAGCGCCTGCAGGTACTTGGGACTGGTGCCGTTGCCGAAGGGCGGGCTGCTCAGGCCGTGCCGGGTGGTGATGGCGAATCCCCGCGTCTGCGCCCCGTAGTACGGCGAGTAGAAGCCCTGCCCCGGGTTATCGGGGTCCACGCGGTGCCGGCCGCGGTTGGTCGAGGTCCTGTAGCCGCAGTCCCGCGCGTCCATGTCGTTGGCGCGCGCGTTCAGGAGAGCGTTGCCCACCGTTCTTCCGAAATTGAAGCTCGGGCTGGTGGTGTCGAAGCAGTTGAGCTGCGCGTCGAAGAACTCCCTCTGGGTCCTGAACAGCGCGGACAGCGTGGAATGCGCCGCACCCGCCACGGCATCGCGCGCCGACAGCGGGGGCGGGGGGACGGGCGGAGGGGGCGCCGGGTTCAGATAACGCGGAAAGCCCGCGCCTCCCACGATCCCGGCGTACGCGTCGTACATCGCCAGGTGCACGATCGCCAGCGCTCTCGACGAGAGCGTCGGGCCGTTCTGCTCTCGCTTGTCGGGATCGCTGTGGCTGACGCGATTGGCTTCGAGCGCCACCGCATTCCAGAAGAGAATCGAGTCCATCATGGCCGTTTCCTCTTGATTGAGATGAATGAAGTGGGGCGGGGCACGTACTTACGACACCCTTATAGGATGACGCGGCGGGGGGTTTTTCGCGGGAAGCGCCGAGTGTGTTGGGGGGCGGCACACGCCGCTCGAACCTGCCGAAGCCTGTTACCGCATTGTTCAGCCTGCTGGAAAGGCCACAATAAATTGAAGTGGAACCTGATCATCCTTTGGGTCTCCAGAACCGATGAGTTCGCAGCTGCTCGCCGGCGGATAGCACCTGTCGGGACCCGGGCCACGATAGGTTGACGGTCCATTAGATGTCAATAGTCGCATGGGCCGCCCACTCATCACGCGACGGCGCCTCTTTTCCGCAGGCCCTGCTTCCTCACGGCACGACGACCAGTTGTGAATATCGCAGGCTACACGCCCGCAGCGGGTTACACCCACGGCGCAGTCTTTGCGAGCCGGTGCCGGGAGCACGGGACGGCGTTCTTCCCTGGTTGAGACGACGAGGGCACGATGGGACTCCGGCAGTGGATGCGGCAGCAGATCCGCGAGCGCGCCGACGGCGACGAGCTTCCGGGCGGCGCTTCGTTCCTGTACTCGGCGCTCGGCGATAAAGACGAGGCGCCGCACGCGCTCGGCGAGTTCACCGCCGAGACGTACCCCGCCGACCTCGCCGGCCTGCTGCGCCGCCGCGAGGCCGTCACCGCCGAGCTGATGCGGCTGGACCTGGCCAGCCGCGCCGGCCGCCGCGAGGCCATCCCCCGCCTGCAGGAGCTCCTGCGGCAGTACCCGCACCCGCTGGCGTACGAGGCGCTCATCGTGGCCTACGTCGACGAGGGGCGGTGGGACGAGGCCCGGGGCGCCGCCTTCGCCGCGCGCGAGCGCCGCACGGAATGCGAGCACTCGCCCTGGCCCGAGATCCGCGGCGAGTGCGGCTCGCTCAAGGCGTGGGCCCCGGAGGAGATCGACCTGATGCGCGCCGAGCGCGAGGGCCGCATCGTGGTCCCCGGCGTCACCCCCGTGCTGGAGACCGCCCCGGCCCCCGCCGAGGTCCAGGTCTCGCTCGCCTGACGCGTCTCCCGTCCGCCGAGGCCCCGCCGCCGAGCTCCGGCGGCGGGGCTTCGCGTCTCGTCCTGTTACCGAGGTAGCGTGCTGGATTCCGAACCTCCAGCGACAGCCTCACACGGAGTCAACGGAGTCAGCGGAGGCACCCGAGGACCTGGTGTTCTCCGTCTCCTCTGCTTCCTCCGTGGGAGACATTCGGTACGGCGCTCGGGGTCCGGATCGGAGCTCTGCCCGGGATACGCAGACGGAATTCGCAAGACTTCCTGCCGATATCGTGGCGGAGCCCGCCCGCCGGAGCGGGATGCCCGTCGTCACGAAAATCTTGCCACTGCGCCTCTTGCGGCCTTATCGTGGGGCACGCCGACTCCCGCTCACGGCGCCGCATCCCACGGCACCCGCCCCGCGCCGGCCCCGCGCCGGCCCGCCGTGCCACGTCCGCCATCTCCGGCGGCCGCGCGGGAGCCCCCCGCGGCCGCCGCCGCGCAAGGCCGGAAGGTCCGGCCCACACCCACCGCCCGAGGACCGCAATGCCGTCCACATCCGTCCGCAGAGTGCTGTTCCTCCTCCTGCTGGCCCTGGCCGCCGCCGTCCCCGCCCTCGCGCAGCAGACCGGCACCATCTCCGGCTCCGTGCGCGACGTGGCGAGCGGCTCCCCGATCCCCGGCGCCCGCGTGGAGGCGCTCACCCCGTCGGGCACCGTGGCCGGGAGCGCCACCACCGACACCGACGGCCGCTACCGCATCACGGGGCTCGCGCCCGGCACCTACACCGTGGTGATCTCGGGGGCCGCCTTCGAGACGCGCCGGCTGGAGGGCCGCCAGGTGAGCGCCGGGGGCGAGGCCACCATCAACGTGCAGATCTCCTCGGGGAGCGTGGAGCTCGACCCGCTGGTGATCTCGGCGTCGAAGCGCCCCGAGAAGGCGCTCGAGGCCCCCG
Organism: Longimicrobium sp.; assembly: GCA_036389795.1. Classification (NCBI taxonomy): domain Bacteria; kingdom Pseudomonadati; phylum Gemmatimonadota; class Longimicrobiia; order Longimicrobiales; family Longimicrobiaceae; genus Longimicrobium; species Longimicrobium sp. Next base: position 3,081 of record DASVWD010000195.1, on the reverse strand, counting down.
CGCGCGTGGAGGTGGTGGGCGAGCGCGAGATCGAGGCCCGCCCCGCCACCACCCCGGTCGAGCACCTGCGCTCCATCGCCGGCGTCGACGTCGCCCCCACCGGCGTGCAGTCCACCAACGTGGTGGCGCGCGGCTTCAACAACATCTTCTCGGGCTCGCTGCACGCGCTCACCGACTACCGCATCGCCGGGGTGCCGTCGCTCAGGGTGAACTTCCTGCACTTCGTCCCCGCCAACAACGAGGACATCCAGCGCATGGAGGTGGTGCTGGGGCCGGGCGCCGCGCTCTACGGCCCCAACACCGCCAACGGCATCCTGCACATCCTCACCAAGAGCCCGCTCGACGAGCAGGGGACCACGCTCGCCGTGGGCGGGGGCTCGCGCAGCGCCGTGCAGGGCGCGTTCCGCACCGCGCACCGGCTGGGCGACAACTTCGGCTTCAAGCTCTCGGGCCAGTACCTGCGCGCCGAGGAGTGGGAGTACACCGACCCCGCCGAGGTGGCCGAGCGCAACCGGTTCCGCTGCGCCTTGAGCGGCGCCACCTCGTGCAGCGCGCAGGAGATCGCCGCCGCCCGCCTCTTCCGGGCCGACCTGGCGCGCGCGGTGGGGATCGACAGCGCGGCGGCGCAGGCCCGCATCGAGCGCATCGGCCTGCGCGACAACGACATCGTGCGCTGGGGCGGCGAGGCGCGCGCCGACTGGCGCATCACCCCCGACCTCACCGCCGTCTTCCAGGCGGGCCTCACCACCTCGGTCAACGGGATCGAGCTCACCGGCCTGGGCGCCTCGCAGGTCAAGGACTGGCGCTACAGCTACGTGCAGGCGCGCGCCGCGTGGAACCGCCTCTTCGCCCAGGTCTACCTGAACCGCAGCGACGCCGGCGACACCTACCTGCTGCGCAACGGCGCCCCCATCGTCGACCGCTCGCGGGTGGCCGTGGGGCAGATCCAGCACGGGCTCGACCTCCTCGGCGGGCGGCAGAAGTTCACCTACGGCGCCGACTACACGTGGACCGTCCCCGTCACCGAGGGCACCATCAACGGCCTGTACGAGGACGACGACGAGACGCGCGAGTTCGGCGCCTACCTCCAGTCCGAGACCGCCCTCTCGCCGCGGCTCGACCTGGTGCTGGCCGGGAGGATCGACACGCACTCGGCGCTCCCCGACCCCGTCTTCTCCCCGCGCGCCGCGCTCGTCTTCAAGCCGCGCGAGGGGCACGCGCTGCGGGTGAGCTACAACCGCGCCTTCACCACCCCCAGCTCGCTCAACCAGTTCCTCGACCTGGGCTCGGCGCTGCCGGGCGGCGACGCGCGGACGGAGCTGCTCAGACAGCTCGGCTACTCCCTGCGCATCCAGGGCACCGGCGACGCGGGCTTCACCTTCCTGCAGCCGGGCGGCGGCTACCTGGTGCGCTCGCCGTTCACCCCCACCGCGCTGGGCGGCCCCGGCACCCTGCTCCCGGCCAACGCGGCCACCCTCTTCCCGCTGGCCGTGGGGGTGCTGGCCCAGAACGCCGCCGCGCGCGGCACGCCGCTGCCGGCCTCGCTGGTGGCGTACCTCAGCGCGCTGCGCCCGACCGCGGCGCAGGTGGGGCTCAACTTCCTGAACGTGGCCAACGGCGACGCCGGCCCGCTGTCCAGCCTCGCGCTCGACGAGCTGCCGCCGATCCGCGAGTCGATCTCCAACACGCTGGAGGCCGGCTACAAGGGGATCCTGGCCAACCGCATCCTCCTCGCCGCCGACGTGTGGTGGTCGCGGAAGGAAGACCTGGTGACGCCGCTCACCATCCAGACCCCGCTGGTGCTGCTGGACGGCCCGCAGCTGGGCGCGTTCCTGGTCCCCCGCTTCATGGCCGACCTGGGGATGTCGCAGGCGCAGGCCGCCGCGCTGGCCGCGCAGCTCATCGGCAACCCCACCGCGCCGGGGCTCGCCACCATCCCCGTGGGCGTGATCTCCTCGCCCGATGTGAACGCCAACGGCGGGCAGCTCCTGGTGACCTACGTGAACGTGGACGAGGCGCTGGACCTGTGGGGGTGGGACGTCTCGGCCCGGGTGCTGATCCGCAAGGAGTGGTCGCTGAACGCCAGCGCCTCGTGGGCGAGCGAGGACCACTGGCAGACGCAGAGCGCCGGGCTGGTGACGCTGAACGCCCCCACCCGCAAGGCCACGCTGGCGCTCAACTACGACGACTCGGAGGACACGGGCCTGAGCAGCGAGCTCCGGGTGCGCTACACCAACGGCTTCCCCGTGAACTCGGGGGTGTACGTGGGCACCCTGTGCCTGAACCTGCCCAACCCCAGCCCGCTGGCCGAGGACTGCGTGGACGACTTCACGCTGCTGGACCTGAACCTGGGCTACCGGCTCCCCTTCGGCCGGCGCAACACCTCGCTGCAGATGAGCATCACCAACCTGCTCAACGAGGACTACCGGCCCTTCCCCGGCGTGCCGAACATCGGGCGGATGCTGCTGGCCCGCGTCAAGTACGACTTCTGACCGGCCGGTTCTCCGGCTGACGAGCAAGGAGGGGCCGGACGCCGCGTCCGGCCCCTCCGTCTTTCCGCCGGTTCCGCCGGGAAAATCTCGGTGCGGGATTCTGCTCCCGGAAGGTCTCACGCAGAGTCAGCAGAGTCAGCGGAGAACTGCCTGGGGGCTTGCAATGCTAACTCTGCTGACTCTGCTGACTCTGCGAGATACCGATTTCCGAGATTGAATGTGCATCACAGAAGGTGTCATCCTGAGGCCGGCCAGACCGTAGCCGCGTCCGCGCGCATGCTCGCAGGCCGAAGGATCTATGGCCCGCATTGCGAAGATCTACGCAGTGCAGGCCATAGATCCTTCGGTCGCGTCCAACCCGTTGGTGCGAGAGCGAATTAGCGCAGACGCCCCCTCAGGACGACACCCTTTCGGGGCGCGAATGCACGATCGATCGTGGAATCCGGTATGATACCAGATTGCCGAGCATTGTTCTGGTTCCGAACAGATTGGAATCACACAGAGGACACAGAGAACACGGAGGAACTGAAGACGCGATTGAAGTTTCTCTGTGTCCTCTGTGTCCTCTGTGTCCTCTGTGTGATGCTCT
>DASVWD010000194.1 GCA_036389795.1 Longimicrobium sp. | reverse complement strand
CGGGCGTTCGATCTCGCCGCGGGACCGCTCTTCCGCGCGGTGCTGCTGCGGGTGGATGCCGAGGATCACGTGCTGCTGCTCTCGATGCACCACATCGTCAGCGACGGGTGGAGCATGGGGGTGTTCTTCCGCGAGCTGTCGGCGCTGTACGGGGCGTACCGCGACGGCGGGGAGTCGCCGCTGGCGGAGCCGGCGGTGCAGTACGCCGACTACGCGGTGTGGCAGCGTGAGCAGCTGGAGGGCGAGGTGCTGGATCGGCAGCTCTCGTACTGGCGCGAGCGCCTGGCGGGTGCGCCGGAGCTGCTGGAGCTGCCCACCGACCGCCCCCGCCCGCCGGTGCGGACGTACCGGGGCGCGACCGTGCCGGTGAGCTTCTCCCCCGAGCTGCTGGAGCGCTTGCAGGCGCTCGGGCGGAGCGAGGGGACGACGCTGTACATGACAGTGCTCGGCGCCTTCCAGGTGCTGCTCTCGAAGTACGGTGGGGGCGAGGACGTGGTGGTGGGCAGCCCGATCGCCGGGCGCACGCGCCGGGAGGTGGAGGAGCTGATCGGCTTCTTCGTCAACACGCTGGTGCTGCGCACCGACCTGTCGGGCGACCCGAGCTTCCGCGAGGTGCTGGGGCGGGTGCGGGAGGTCACGCTGGGCGCGTACGAGCACCAGGACGTGCCCTTCGAGAAGCTGGTGGCCGAGCTGCAGCCGGAGCGCAGCTTGAGCCACTCGCCGCTCTTCCAGGTGATGTTCACGCTGCAGAACGCCGACGAGGGGGACACGGGAGGCGCTCTCGCGGGGCTGAAGGTCGGCGGAGCCGGAGCGGATCTCGAGGACGCCAAGTACGATCTGTCGCTGAGCCTGACGGCGACCTCGCGCGGACTGCGGGGAGAGCTGAACTACAGCACCCATCTCTTCGAGCCGGACACCACGCTGCGCATGGTGCGGCACCTGGAGCGCGTGCTGGAGCAGGTCGCCGCCGACGCGGACACGCGGCTCTCGCGGCTGGAACTGCTGAGCGAGGCCGAGCGGTCGACGGTCGTCGAGGAGTGGAACCGGACGGCGGCCGAGGTTCCGGCGGACCGGTGCATCCACGAGCTCTTCGAGGCGCAGGCGGAGCGCACGCCGGGGGCGGAGGCGGTCGTCTACGAGGGCACGGCGCTCTCGTACGCGGAGCTGAACCGGCGGGCGAACCAGCTCGCGCATCACCTCCGCGACCTGGGCGTGGGGCCGGACGCACGCGTGGGACTGTGCCTGGAGCGCGGCGTGGACGCGATCGCCGGCCTCCTGGCGGCGCTGAAGGCCGGCGGCGCGTACGTCCCGCTGGACCCGTCGTATCCCGTGGAGCGGCTGCGCGAGATGCTGGCGGACAGCCGGCCCGTGGTGCTGCTGACGCAGGCGTCGCTGCGCGAGCGCGTCGGCTCGCTGGGCGTCCCCGCGTTCGCGCTGGACGCGGACGCCGGCGCCTGGACGCAGCGCCCGGAGACGAATCCCGCGCGCCTGGGCCTGACGCCGGAGCACCTGGCGTACGTCATCTACACGTCAGGATCGACCGGGCGGCCCAAGGGGGTGATGGTTCGGCACGGCTCGGTGGTGAACCTGGCCTCGGCGCTCCACGCGCGGATCTACGCGGCGCATCCCGCCCCGCTGCGCGTGGGTGTGAACGCGCCGCTGGTCTTCGACGGGTCGGTGAAGCAGATCGTGCAGCTGCTGGCGGGACATGCGCTGTGCGTGGTTCCCGAGGCCGTCCGCCGCGATCCCGCCGCGCTGGTGGCGTGGCTGGACCAGGAGCGGGTGGATGCCCTGGACATGACTCCCTCGCTGCTGCGGCTGGCGCTGGCGGAGGGGCTGGGGCGCGACGGCTCCCCCCGGTTCGTGCTGGTGGGCGGCGAGGCGGTGGACGAGGAGCTGCGCGAACGGATGTCGCGCGTCACGACCCGCATCTACAACGTCTACGGTCCTACGGAGTGCACCGTGGACGCCACGGCCCGCCAGATCGGGGCGTCGGGCCCCGCGGCGGCCATCGGCGGCCCGCTGCCGAACGTGGCGGCGTACGTGCTCGATCCGGCGTGGCGGCCGGTGCCGATCGGGGTCCCGGGTGAGCTGTACGTGGGCGGCGCCGGACTGGCGCGCGGCTATCTCGACCGCCCGGCGCTGACCGCGGAGCGCTTCGTCCCCGACCCTTTTGGCGGCACACCGGGCGCGCGGCTCTACCGCACCGGCGACCGGGTGCGGTGGATGGCGGACGGCACGCTGGAGTACCTGGGCCGCCTGGACGTGCAGGTAAAGGTCCGTGGGTTCCGGATCGAGCTGGGCGAGATCGAGGTGCGGCTGGCGGAGCATCCGGAGGTGCGCGAGGCCGTCGTCCTGGCGCGGGAGGACCCGCCGGGGGACAGGCGGCTGGTGGCGTACGTGGTGGGCGAGGTGGAGACGGACGTGCTGCGCGCGTACCTGCGCCAGAGCCTGCCGGAGTACATGGTGCCGAGCGCGTTCGTCGTGCTGGAGGCGCTGCCGCTGACGCCGAACGGGAAGGTGGACCGCAAGGCGCTGCCTGCGCCGGAGCTCGCGTCGGCGGAGGAGAGGTACGTGGCGCCGCGGACGCCTGTGGAGGAGGTGCTGGCGGGGATCTGGGCGGAGGTGCTGCGCCTGGAGCGGGTGGGGGTGCGCGACAACTTCTTCGAGCTGGGCGGGCACTCGCTCCTGGCGACGCGGGTGGTGTCCCGGGTGCGGGCCGTGTTCGACGTGGAGCTGCCGCTACGGGCGATCTTCGAGGCGCCCACGGTGGCGAGGCTGGCCGTGCGGGTGGAGGAGATGCGGCGCGCGGAGCTGCCGGTGCTGCCGCCGGTGGTGCCGGTGGAGCGCACGGGTGCGCTGCCGCTGTCCTTTGCGCAGGAGCGGCTCTGGTTCCTGGACCGGCTGGAGCCGGAGAGCGCCGTCTACAACGTCCCCGCGGCGTGGCGCCTGGGCGGAGCCCTGGACGAGGCGGCGCTGGAGCGCGCGCTGGGCGAGATCGTTCGGCGTCACGAGGCGCTGCGGACCACCTTCACGGAGGTAGACGGTTCGCCGGTGCAGGTGATCGCGCCCTTCGGCGGGTTCGCCCTGCCGGTGGAGGACCTGTCGGGGTTGAGCGAGGCGGATCGCGAGGCGGCGGTGAGGCGCCGCGCTGACGAGGAGGCGCGGCGAGCGTTCGACCTCTCCACGGGCCCACTCTTCCATACGGTGCTGCTGCGGCTGGATGTGGAGGATCACGTGCTGCTGCTGTGCATGCACCACATCCTGATCGATCAGTGGAGCATGGGGGTGCTCCGCCGGGAGCTGTCGACGATGTACGCGGCGTACCGCGAGGGCGGCGAGTCGCCGCTCGCCGAGCTGGCGGTGCAGTACGCGGACTACGCGGTGTGGCAGCGCGAGCAGCTGGGGGGCGAGGTCCTGGACCGGCAGCTCGCGTACTGGAAGGAGCGCCTGGCCGGAGCACCGGAGCTGCTGGAGCTGCCGACGGACCGTCCCCGCCCCGCGGTGCAGGCGTACCGTGGCGCGCACGAGGGGATCACGCTGTCGGGCGAGCTGCTGGCGCGCCTGGAGGCGCTGGGGCGCAGCGAAGGCGCGTCGCTGTTCATGACGTTGCTGGCCGCTTTCCAGGTGCTGCTGGGCAGGTACGGCGGGAGCGAGGACGTGGTGGTGGGCAGCCCGATCGCCGGACGCGCGCGCCGGGAGGTGGAGGAGCTGATCGGCCTGTTCCTCAACACGCTCGTGCTGCGTGCCGACCTGTCGGGAAACCCGAGCTTCCGGGAGGTGCTGCGGCGGGTGCGGGAGATGACGCTGGGCGCCTTCGAGCACCAGGAGATTCCGTTCGAGCGCCTGGTCACCGAACTCCAGCCGGGGAGGTCCCTGAGCTACTCGCCGCTATTCCAGGTGATGTTCGTGCTTCAGGAGGCGGAGCGCTCCGAAAGCGCTGCGGGGAACCTTGAGTTGCGGAGCCTGGACGCGGGGGGCAGCGGGACGAGCAAGTTCGACCTGACGCTGTTCACGGGCCGGCACGCGGGAGGCCTCACCGCCTCGCTGGAATACAACACCGACCTGTTCGAGCGCGGCACGATCCGGCGGATGCTGGGGCACCTGAAGCGTGTCCTGGAGGAGGTCGCCGCGGATGCGGACGTGCGCCTCTCGAAGCTGGCGCTGATGGAGGACGCGGAACGGCGGCAGGTGGTGGCGGAGTGGAACGCCACGGACGCCGCGTACCCGCGGGAGCGTTGCGCCCACGAGCTGTTCGAGGCGCAGGCGGCGCGCACGCCCGACGCGGTGGCGCTGCGCCACGCGGGCGGGAGCCTCACCTACGGCGAGCTGGAGGAGCGCGCCAACCGGCTGGCGCGCCACCTCCGCGGGCTAGGCGTGGGCCCGGACGCACGCGTGGGGCTGTGCCTGGAGCGGAGCCCGGAGCTGATGGTCGGGGTGCTGGGAATCCTCAAGGCCGGGGGAGCCTACGTGCCGCTGGACCCGGCGTACCCCGGGGAGCGCCTGGCGTACATGCTGGAGGACTCGGCCGCGCGGGTGCTGCTGACGCAGGCGAGCCTGGTGGAGCGGCTCCCGGCCGGTGGGGCCACGGTGGTGCGGCTGGACGCGGATGCGGGGGAGATCGAGCGCGAGGGTGGCGAGCGGCTGCGGGTGCCGGTCGGCCCCGACAACCTGGCGTACGTCATCTACACCTCGGGGAGCACCGGGCGGCCGAAGGGGGTGGCGATGCCGCACCGGCCGCTGGTGAACCTGCTCGCCTGGCAGGAGGGCTCGGGGCGCGCGCCCGCGGGAGCGGTGACGCTGCAGTACACCAGCATCAGCTTCGACGTCTCCTTCCAGGAGATCTTCGCCACCTGGTGCGCGGGCGGCACCCTGGTGCTGACCACCGAGGAGATCCGCGTCGACCCGCCGCGGCTCGCGCGCCTCCTGGAAGCGGAGCGGATCGAGCGCCTCTTCCTCCCCTTCATCGCCCTGCAGCACCTGGCCGAAGCCTCCGTGGAGCTGGGGATCGCCCCCGCCTCTTTGAGCGAGGTGATCACCGCGGGCGAGCAGCTGCACATCACCGAGCCGATCCGACGCTGGTTCGCCCGGATGCCCGGGTGCGTGCTCGTGAACCAGTATGGCCCCTCCGAGACGCACGTCGTCAGCGCGCGCGAGCTCGAGGGTGAGCCCGCGGGGTGGCCGCTGCTGCCGAGCATCGGCGCGCCGGTCGCGAACACCCGGCTCTACGTGCTGGACCCGCGCCTGGAGCCGGCGCCGATCGGGGTGCCGGGCGAGCTGCTGCTGGGAGGAGACGCGGTTGCGCGCGGCTACCTGGAGCGGCCGGGTCTCACCGCGGAACGGTTTGTCCCCGACCCGTTCGGCGCACCGGGGGGCCGGCTGTACCGCACCGGGGACCGGGCACGGTGGCTTCCGGGCGGCGAGGTGGAGTACCTGGGCCGCACCGACGAGCAGGTGAAGGTCCGGGGCTTCCGGATCGAGCCGGGGGAGGTCGAGGCCGTCCTGTCGGACCACCCGGAGGTGCGCGAGGCCGTCGTGGTGGTGCGGGAGGACGCGCCGGGTGACCGGCGGCTGGTGGCGTACGTGGTGGCGGGCGAGTCGGCGATGGTCACCCCCGCCGAGCTGAGGGCGCACCTGAAGGGGCGCCTCCCGGAGTACATGGTGCCGTCGGCGGTCGTGGTGCTGGAGTCGCTGCCGCTGACGCCGAGCGGGAAGGTAGCCCGGCGCGCGCTGCCGGCGCCGGACTTCGCCTCGGAAGAGGGGCGCCATGTGGCGCCCCGCACCCCGATCGAGGAGGTGCTGGCGGGGATCTGGGCGGAGGTGCTGCGGCTGGAGCGGGTGGGGGTGGAGGAAAGCTTCTTCGAGCTGGGCGGGCACTCGCTGCTGGGCACGCGGGTGGTGTCGCGGGTGCGGCAGGTGTTCGGGGTGGAGCTGCCACTGCGGGCGCTCTTCGAGGGACCCACGGTGGCGGAGCTGGCGGTGCGCGTGGAGGAGATGCGCCGCGCGGAGCTGCCGGTGCTGCCGCCGGTGGTGCCGGTGGAGCGCGCGGGTGCGCTGCCGCTGTCCTTCGCGCAGGAGCGGCTCTGGTTCATCGACCGGCTGGAGCCGGGAAGCACCACCTACAACCTCCCCATGGCATGGCGCCTGGGGGGTGCGCTGGACGAGGCGGCGCTGGAGCGGAGCTTGAGCGAGATCGTCCGCAGGCACGAGGCGCTGCGGACGGTCTTCTCAGAGGCGGCGGACGGCTCGCCGGTGCAGGTGATCGCGCCCTTCGGCGGGTTCGCCCTGCCGGTGGAGGACCTGTCGGGGTTGGGCGAGGCGGCGGTGAGGCGCCGCGCCGGGGAGGAGGCGCGGCGGGCGTTCGACCTCTCGGCGGGACCGCTCTTCCGTGCGGCGCTGCTGCGGCTGGGCGAGGAAGACCACGTACTGCTGCTCTCGATGCACCACGTCGTCAGCGACGGGTGGAGCATGGGGGTGCTCTTCCGGGAGCTGTCGGCGCTGTACGCGGCGTACCGCGAGGGGCGTGAGTCGCCGCTCCCCGAGCTGCCGGTGCAGTACGCCGACTACGCGGTGTGGCAGCGGGAGCAGCTGGCGGGCGAGGCCCTGGATCGGCAGCTCTCGTACTGGCGGGAGCACCTGGCGGGCGCGCCGGAGCTGCTGGAGCTGCCCACCGATCATCCCCGCCCGGCGGTGCAGACGTTCCGGGGTGCGTCGGTCCCGGTGGAGCTCTCCCTCGAACTGCTGGAGCGGCTGCAGGCGCTGGGGCGGAGCGAGGGCGCGACGCTGTACATGACGCTGCTGGGCGCCTTCCAGGTGCTGCTG
>DASVWD010000193.1 GCA_036389795.1 Longimicrobium sp. | reverse complement strand
CGCCATCGCCTTGTTGGCGCGCAGGCAGTCGAACAGGTGCAGGCGGTCGAGCTTGCGGACGGTCTCCTCGTGGAAGGCGCGCGGGTCGGGCGCGCGGTGGAAGTACAGGTAGCCGCCGAAGATCTCGTCGGAGCCCTCGCCACTGAGCACCATCTTGATCCCCATGGCGCGGATGCGGCGGGCCATCAGGTACATCGGCGTGGAGGCGCGCACGGTGGTCACGTCGTACGTCTCCAGGTGGTGGATGACGTCGGAGAGCGCGTCGAGCCCCTCCTGCACGGTGAAGTGGAACTCGTGGTGCACCGAGCCGATGTGCTCGGCCACCTCGCGCGCGGGGCCCAGGTCCGGTGCGCCCTCCAGCCCGATGGCGAACGAGTGCAGCCGCGGCCACCACGCGGTGCTGCGGTCGTCGTCCTCCACGCGCCGGGCCGCGAAGCGCGCGGCCGTGGCGGCGATGATCGACGAGTCGAGCCCGCCGGAGAGGAGGACGCCGTAGGGGACGTCGCTCATCATCTGGCGGTGCACCGCCGCCTCCAGCGCCGCGCGGACCGCGGCCGGCTCGGCGGGGCGGCCGCGGACGGCCTCGTAGTCGCGCCAGGGGCGGCCGTACCAGCGGCGCGGCTCGCCCTCCTCGCTGTCCCACACGTGCCCGGGGGGGAACTCGCGCACGCCGCGGCAGACGGGGACCAGCGCCTTCATCTCGCTGGCCACGTAGAGGTTCCCCCGCTCGTCGCGGCCCGTGTAGAGGGGGACGATGCCCAGGTGGTCGCGCGCGATCACGTAGCGGTCGCGCTCGGCGTCGTACAGCACGAAGGCGAAGATCCCGTTCAGCCGGTCCAGGAAATCGGTGCCGTGCTCGCGGTAGAGCGCCAGGATCACCTCGCAGTCCGAGTCGGTGCGGAAGGCGTGCGGGCGGGCGAGCGAGGCGCGCAGCTCGCGGTGGTTGTAGATCTCGCCGTTGACCGCCAGGGCGTGCGTCCCCTCCTGGTTCAAGAGCGGCTGCGCGCCGTGCAGCACGTCGACGATGGCCAGCCGCTCGTGCGCCAGCACGGCGCGCCCGCACGCCCACACGCCCGACCAGTCGGGGCCGCGGTGGCGCTGCAGGCGGGAGAGGCGGAGCGCCCGGGCGCGCAGCTCGGCCGGGTCGCTCTCGATGTCCAGGACCGCGAGGATGGAGCACATGGGGGACGCTTCCTGCTTCGGGGGTGGGGTGCCGGGACCGGGTGCGGTCCGCAAACGAAGAGCGGCCCCTCGGGATGTCCGAGGAGCCGCTCGCGAGGCGCCGGGTGCCTAAAGCCCGCTAGGGCAACAGCCTCCCCGGTCCGCGGCTCCTCGTGGAGAGCGGATTCCGAGAATTGTTGTTGCGGTTGCGGGCGGAGACCGGCATCACCGGCGATCCTTCTTCTTCGGGAGATCGTGCCTGGTGCCTCTCTTCCGAATCTCACCGCGATCCGGCGTTTCGTCAATGGGGCGGGCCGATCCCGACTTCGGCCGCGACTCTCCGATCAGCGGATGCGGCGCCTCGCCCCGCTCCAGCATGCGGACGAACTCCCGGACGCGGCGGGCGCGCGTCTCCGGCTTCTTCGCGGTCTGGACGCGGAAGAGGATCGCGTACCGGTTGGCGCCGCTCAGGGTAGAGAAGAAGGCCTTCGCCCGCGGGCTGGCGTCGAGCGCCGCCCGGAGGTCGTCGGGCACGGTGGCGCTCCTGGCCGAGTCGTACGCCGCGTCCCAGCGTCCGTCCGTCTTCGCGCGCTCCACCTCCGCGAGCCCGGCCGGGCGCATCCGGCCGTCCGCGATCAGCCTCTCCACCTTCTCCCGGTTGATCTTCGACCAGATGCTCCGGCGCCCGCGCGGCGTGAACTTCTGCAGCCACGACGACTCGTCGTACGTCTTCTTCTGCCCGTCGATCCACCCGTAGCACAGCGCCGCCTCCACCGCCTCGTCGTACGTGACCGAGCGCAGGCCGGACGCCTTCTTGCCGATGCGCAGCCAGACGCCGGGCGACGCGGCGTGATTCCGGTCCAGCCAGGCCGCCCAGTCTTCCCGGCTCTCGAAGGAGACGACCGGGATCTCGCCGCCGGTATTCCGCGCAGACACCACTGTCATCGCTCCTTTCGAACCGGCTCGGGGGGGCAATCGCACGTGCAACGGAATGCGGTCGAATCTCGCGCACCTCTCGCTCGATCGCGCTGGTGGTCCGCTCCGGCAAGGGGCGCTCGTACAGGACATCTCCGGTCTGGCCCGACAGTGAAGGCGAACCTTCGCCTTGTGGGGGTTTTCTTTTGCCCCTACTATGGGCCTGGCCGTACCCACCCCATCCTAGGGAGGAGGGGTCACCCCATGCGTCGATTTTTCCACACAGCCGCGGCCGCCCTGTTCGCCGCGGCGTGTACCGCGGACTCCCCGGGGGTACCGACCGCCCCGCCACGCCCGGACGCTCCCCCGAGGGCGACCCACCTGGGCGGAAGCGCGATCACGCAGACCCTCCTCACGTCCGGGCAGAACGTCACCAACGCCAGCGTCTACACGACCGCATCGGTCGCACCCGCGGCCAACAAGCTGGTCACCCTTGCCGTGATGGGCCACCGGTCCTCGGGCGCGAGCCCGAGCCCCACCGTCACCGGCGCGGGACTTACCTGGACGCCGTTCGCCACGGTCACCTGCGATCCGCTGACCAGCTCCCTCAAACGCATCACGCTCTACCGGGCGATGAGCGCGAGCCCGGGCAGCGGGGCGCTCACGATCACCTTCTCCTCCGCCCAGTCGCACGCGCAGTGGATCGTGTCGCAGTGGGACGGCGTGGACCAGAGCGGCACGAACGGCTCGGGCGCCATCGTGCAGACGGGGTCCAACGGGGGAAACAACGCAACCACCCTGTCGGTGCCGCTCGCCGCGTTCGCCTCGGTGGACAACGCCGCCTACGGGGTGTTCGGCGTGAAGTCCGGCACGGCCGTCGTCACGCCCGGCGCGGGGTTCACCGAGATCGCCGAGGCGCCGTCCAACGAGAGCCCCTTCTCGGACCTGCAGGCCGAGTGGAAGCTCAACGACAACACGGTCGACGCCTCATGGGGGACCGCGATCAACGCGTGCGCGCTCGCGGCCGAGCTGAAGGCCGCCGCCCCGCCACCCCCGCCCGCGATCTCGCCGACCCTGTCGACGGTCGCGGCGAGCCCCACGTCGGTCCAGACCGGGGTCGGCTCGACGATCACGGTCACGGTCAAGGACGGGGCGGGTGCGCCGGTCCCGGGTGCGACCGTGGTGCTGTCGGCCACCGGCACGGGCAACACGCTGACCCAGCCGAGCGCTCCGACGGACGCGGCGGGCGTCGCGACCGGGACGCTCAGCTCGACGGCTGCCGGGGACAAGGTCGTCTCGGCCACCGCCAGCGGCACGGCCATCACGCAGACGGCGACCGTCACGGTCACCAGTCCGCCGGTCCCGGCCGCGCCGGGCGGGCTCACCGCGGCCGCGGTCGGCTCGTCGCGGATCGATCTCGCCTGGACGGACAACGCGACCGACGAGAGCGGGTTCAGGATCGAGCGGTGCCAGGGCGCCGGGTGCAGCGGCTTCGCGGAGATCGCCACGGTCGGCGCCAACGTTGCGAGCTACAGCAACACGGGCCTGAGCGCGAGCACGCTCTACCGCTACCGCGTGCGGGCGTACAACGCGAACGGCAACTCGGCGTACTCGAACGTGGCCGAGGCGACGACCGGCGCGGCCCCGCCGCCGCCGACCACGGTCTTCTACGTCTCGCCCACGGGCTCGAGCACGGCCGACGGCTCGATCGGGAACCCGTGGAGCCTGCAGCACGCGCTCTCGGGCGCGGGCGGGCAGGTCGGACCGGGCGACACGGTCTACATCCGGGGCGGCACCTACCCGAACGGCGGCAGCCTCACGGTGAGCGGCAGCGCGACCGGTGGGCACGTCGTCTTCAGCGGCTACCCCGGCGAGACGCCGATCGTCAAGCAGGCCTTCGTGGGCACCGGGAGCTACGTGGTCATCCAGCACCTGGTGTTCGAGGGGCCGATCGACGGCGTGACGAACCAGGTGTACCTGCACGACAACCACCATGTCGTGTTCACCCGGAACGAGATCCGCTTCGGCAACGCCGACGCGGGCCTCTCCGTGGACGAGTCGAACAACTACACGATCACGTTCAACTACATCCACGACAACGGGACCGACACGCAGACCCACCACGGCATCTACTTCAAGACCACGACCGGGCCGGGCACGGTGATCGCCCACAACCTGCTCGTCAACAACGCCGCCCGCGGGATCTCGCTCCACGACAACAACTTCCCGGCGACCGGGGTCTACGACGTGACGGTCGCCCACAACACGCTGGTGGACAACGGCTCGACCGGGCTCCTGGTGAACGACGGCGACCGGAACATCGTCGTCAACAACATCGCCATGAACAACGGCGACGCCCGCACCCAGCAGCAGATCCGCGTGCTCGCGGGGACCAGCAACAAGATCTGGAACAACCTGACCTGGCACTCGACCGCGACGACGCGGCGCGGCATCGAGAACCCGAACGGGAACGAGGCGATCGGCAACATCATCGCCGACCCGCTCTTCGTGAGCTACTTCTCGAACCTCCGGCTCCAGAGCGGGAGCCCGGCGATCAACGCGGGCAAGCCCGGCTACACGTTCGGTGGGAAGGACTACGCGGGCAACCTCCGCGACGCCTTCCCCGACATCGGCGCCTACGAGTTCATCCCGTGACGCCGCCGCAACGACCTGACGATCGAGACGAGGCCCCGCCCACCGGCGGGGCCTTTTCTTTCGGGAGAATCCCGACGGGCCCGGCGCGCCGTCCCGACCCACTCCGCCGTCCCGCTCGTCCCCGACGAAGAACAGGGCTGCTCACCCTCTTCGCCCGACGTCTCCAGCGGCCGCCACGCCCATGCCCGGACGCGCGCGGGGGCTACCGGCCGACGGCGATCGCGACCCCGGCACCGCCCTCGACGCGCTCGAGCGCCGGGTCCAGCGCGTCCACTACGGCCAGCTCCCGCGCGCGGGTGACGCTCTTCAGGTCGAGGAGCGCGCCGCGCAGCCCCTCGGCGAGGGCAACGTCGGCGGTGGCGAGCTGGAGGAGCGCCAGCTCGGTCCCCAGCGCGAGCTGCCGGTCGCTCTTGTAGCGCCGCACCGCGGTGGCGATCTTGATCACCCGCTCGCCCAGCTCCTCGGCCGCGTCGTCGATCCACTCCGCCTCCACCGCCGGCCACGCCGAGCGGTGGATGGAGTCCGCCTCTCCGCCCGCGAAGAGGCCGCGGTACACGGCCTCCGTCACGTAGGGGAGGAAGGGCGCGAACAGCTTCAGGGTGGCGAGCAGCACGTGGCCGAGCGTCCAGCGCGCGGCCGGGTGGTGCGCACCTGCCGCGTCGTACAGGCGGTGCTTGGCCAGCTCCAGGTAGTTGTCGGCCAGGTCGCGCCAGAAGAACGCCTCCGCCTCGGCCTTGGCGGCCGCGTAGTCGTAGCCGTCGAGCGCCTCGGTGCAGCGGCGCACCAGCCGGTGCGTCCGCGACAGGATCCAGCGGTCCGCCGCCGTCAGCCCCTCCGGCGCCGCGCCGCCGGGCGCGTAGGCGTCCAGGAAGCGCTGGCTGAACGAGGCCACGTTCCAGAGCTTGGTCACCAGCTTGGCGCCGACCTGGATCTTCTCCTCGCTGATCACCGAGTCCTTGCCGAGCCCCGTGCTGGCGGCCCAGTAGCGCACGGCGTCGGCCGAGTAGCGGCCGATCATCTCCAGGGGCGACATGGGGCCGCCGCCGCGGCTCTTGCTGATCTTCTGCATCCCCTCGCCGGCGAGGCCCCACCCGGAGATCGCCACGTCTCGCCAGGGGAGGCGGCCCAGGTGGTGGAGCGACTTGGCGATGGTGTAGAACGCCCAGGTGCGGATGATCTCGTGCGCCTGCGGGCGGAGCGTCATCGGGAAGGTCCGCGCGAAGAACTCCGGCTCGTCCAGCATCCGCCCGATGATCAGCGGCGAGAGCGACGAGGTGAACCAGGTGTCGAAGACGTCCGTCTCCGGCCGCAGCTCGGCGCTGCCGCACGCGCAGGCGCGCGGCGGGGCGTCGCTCGCGGGGTCCACCGGGAGGCTCGCCTCGTCGGCGGTGACCACGCCCCCGCAGGCGTCGCAGTGCCAGAGCGGGAAGGGGATGCCGAAGTAGCGCTGGCGCGAGATCCCCCAGTCCCAGCTCAGGCCCTCCACCCAGTCCCGGTAGCGCGCCCCCATGTGCGGCGGGTGCCACTTCACCTGCTCGCCGGCCGCCAGGAGCCGGTCGCGGAACTGCAGCACCTTCACGAACCACTGGCCGGTGACGATGTACTCCACCGGCGTGTCGTCGCGCTCGTGCACCCGCACCACGTGGGTGATGGGGAGCCGCGCCGTCACCAGCCCACGCTCCCCGGCGGCGGCCACCACGGCTCCGCGCGCCTCGGCGGCGGTCATCCCGGCGAGCTCGCCCGCGGCCACCGTCATCCGCCCGTCGCGGCCGATCGCCTCCACCAAGGGGAGCGAGTAGCGGCGCCACCACTCGATGTCGGTGGTGTCGCCGAAGGTGCAGCACATCACCGCCCCGGTCCCCTTCTCCGGGTCCACCAGGTCGTCGGCCAGCACCGGCACCCGCTGGCCGAAGAGCGGCACCGTCGCCGTGGTCCCCACGAGGTGCGTCCAGCGCCCGTCGGAGGGGTGGACGAAGACGGCCACGCACGCCGGGAGGAGCTCCGGCCGGGTGGTGGCGATGGGGAGGACCCCGCCGTCCGCGGCGAAGGAGAGGGTGACGAGCTCGCTGGGGAGCTCCAGGTCGCTCAGCTCGGCCTGGGCGATGGCCGTCTGGCACTCGGGGCACCAGATGGTGGGCGCCCGGCTGCGGTACACCAGCTCCTTGCGGAAGAGGTCGAGGAACGACCACTGCGCCACCCGGCGCGAGGCGGCGTCGATGGTGCGGTAGGTGTGCCGCCAGTCCACCGACAGCCCCAGCCGCCGCCAGAGCGCCTGGTACTCGCGCTCGGCCTCCTCGCCGATCTCCAGGCACGCCTCCACGAACGCCGGGCGGCCCACCTCCTGGGCGCGGATCCCCAGCTTCTTCTCCACCAGCCGCTCGGTGGGGAGCCCGTTATCGTCGTAGCCGATCGGGTAGTAGACCTCGTCGCCCTGCATCCGCCGGAAGCGGGCGATGAAGTCGGCGTGGCTGTACGAGTAGACGTGCCCCAGGTGCAGGTTCCCGGAGACGGTGGGCGGCGGCGTGTCGATGGTGAAGGCCGGGCGGTCCGCGCCGGGGTCGAAGTGGTACACGCCGGTCTCGCTCCAGAACCGCTCCAGCTCGGGCTCGGCCGTCTCGGGGGTGTAGCGCTTGGGAAGAGGCATGCTCGCGTTCGTCGGGGGTCCACGGGCGATTGTACGCCGGACCGGGGCGGTTCGCAAACCACGGTGATCCACAGCACTTCAGGTTCGAGGGACGCAGAGGGACACGGAGCTTGGCGCGGCGCCGACCTCCGGACTATATTGTCGTCTAACGAGCCGGAGTGGCCGGAGATCGTTGCACCCACGATTCGCGGAGGTTCACCATGCGCAAGTTGAAGCTGACACTCGACGCGTTACGAGTGACGACGTTCGAAACAGGCCCCAGCAACGGCCACCGCGGAACCGTGGCGGCCTACAATCCACCCAGCCAGAGCCACTGCGGCCCCACCTACGGAGAGACAGAACCCTCGTGCGACTACACCTGCCCGGCCGGGTGCGGTTTTGATCCCACCCGCTTTACGGAGCTCACGCTGGTGTGCGGGGGATGCAACGGAGTCTGAGGGAGAGCACGTCTGCCGGATGCGGCCCCGCCGGAACTGCCCGACGGGGCCGCCTGTTTTCCGGAGATCGCGAGCGATGCCGTCGTGCGCGGTCTCCCCACGGGATCCGCGGGCGAGCTTGGCGACTCGAGTCGCGGGCCTGCTACGGCGCGCACTCCGCCTTCGCGTTGGCCTCTACCGATCGGCCGGTCGTCACCTTCGACGGCGTTACGAGGATCGCGCTCGAGCACGTCCGCGCGGCTCATGCGCGTGCCCCTCGCGACCCCGGCGGCGTGGAGAACACCCCTGGTTTCCCCTGTTGAACTCCGTGTCAGCTCTTCGTCTTACATCAGAATCCAGAACGTTGCCGGCTCCGCGCCGCATCGAGTAAGATCCGAGATCGCATCCATTCCAGAGGAGGGTCGATTGGAGTTCGGCGACAGCGGCGTGCACGCGCGGATCGCGATCATCGGCGCGGGGTTCGGCGGGCTGGGGACGGCGATCCGGCTGAAGGAGCGGGGGATCGAGGACTTCGTCGTGCTGGAGCGCGCCGGCCGCGTCGGCGGCACCTGGCGCGACAACACCTATCCCGGCGTCGCCTGCGACGTGCAGTCGCACCTGTACTCGTTCTCCTTCGCGCCGAACCCGGAGTGGACCCGCAGCTTCTCGCCGGGGCCGGAGATCTGGGCGTACCTGGAGCGCTGCGCCGAGGAGTTCGAGATCCTCCCGCACGTGCGCTTCCACCACGAGGTGCGGGAAGCCGCGTGGGACGACCGGGCGCAGCGCTGGCGGATCGAGACGTCGCGCGGCCCGGTCACCGCCTCGGTGCTGGTGATGGCGCAGGGCGCGCTCAGCGACCCTTCGATCCCCGACCTGCCGGGGCTGGCGCGGTTCCAGGGCCGCGTCTTCCACTCCGCGCGGTGGGACCACGACTTCGATCTCGTCGGGAAGCGCGTCGCGGTGATCGGCACCGGCGCGTCGGCCATCCAGTTCGTCCCCGCCATCCAGCCGAAGGTGGCGAAGCTGCACCTCTTCCAGCGCACGCCGGCCTGGGTGCTGCCGCACCACGACCGGCCGCTGAGCGGCTTCGAGCGCCGCCTCTTCCGCCGCTTCCCCGCCGCGCAGCGCCTGGCGCGCGGGGCGATCTACCTGATGCGCGAGGGGATGGTGCTGGGCTTCCGCCATCCGCGGGCGATGCGGCTGGCCCAGCGCGTGGCCCTGCGCCACCTGCGCAAGAGCGTCCCCGACCCGGCGCTGCGCGCCAAGCTCACCCCCGACTGGACGCTGGGGTGCAAGCGCGTGCTCCTCTCCGACGACTACTACGCGTCGCTCGCCCGGCCGAACGTGGAGGTGGTGACGGAGGGGATCGCGGAGGTGCGGGAGCGCTCGATCGTGTCGGGCGACGGCGTGGAGCGCGAGGTGGACGCCATCGTCTTCGGCACCGGCTTCCGGCCGACGGACCCGCCGCTCGCCGGGCACGTGCGCGGGCGCGGCAGCCGCACGCTCGCCGAGGCGTGGGCGGGGAGCCCGAAGGCGCACCTGGGGATCGGCGTGGCCGGGTTCCCCAACCTCTTCATGCTGATGGGCCCGAGCACCGGCCTGGGCCACACCTCGGTGGTCTACATGATCGAGGCGCAGATCGAGCACGTGCTGGGCGCGCTCGAGCACATGGAACGGAGCGGCGCCGGCGCGCTGGAGCCGCGGCCCGAGGCGCAGGCGGCGTTCGTGGCGGAGGTGGACCGGCGGATGGAGGGGACGGTGTGGACCTCGGGCGGGTGCCGGAGCTGGTACCTGGACCCCACGGGGCGCAACTCCACCCTCTGGCCCGACGTCACCTGGCGCTACCGCCGCCGCGCCGCGCGCTTCGCCGGAGACGACTACGTGACCCATCCCGCGCGCCGGGAGCTGCCGGCCGCCGTCTCCGCGCGGGCCGGATGCTGACCAGGCACGACGACCCGGTCCGGCTGGGCGAGCACCTCCTGCGCATCCTGACGCAGGGGCTCGCGCGCCTGCCCCCGTCGCTCCAGGCGCGGCTCTCGGGCGAGCCGCCGGTGGTGGTGGACGGGCAGACGCTCGACCCGCACGTGCAGCTGGTGCGCGCGCTGCGGCGCAGGCGCAACCCGTGGGGCCTCTGCGAGCCGACGCTGGACGAGGCGCGGGCGCGCTACCGGCGCGAGGCCGTGGCCTTCACGGGGCGGAAGACGCCGGTGGGCGCCGTGCGCGACTTCGAGATCCCGGGCGGCGCCGGCCCGCTGCGCGTCCGCCACTACGCGCCGCCGGCGGGGGAGGGTGTGGCGCCGCTGACGGTGTACCTGCACGGCGGCGGCTTCACCATCGGCGACTTGGAGACGCACGACGCGCCGTGCCGCATCCTCTGCCGCGACGGCCGGGTGCACGTGCTGAGCGTGGAGTACCGCCTGGCGCCCGAGCACCCCTTTCCCGCGGCGCTGGACGACACGCGGGCGGCGCTCCGCTGGGCCCGGGCGCACGCGGCGGAGCTCGGCGCCGACCCGGCGCGCGTGGCGGTGGGCGGGGACAGCGCGGGGGGCAACCTGGCGGCCGTCGTGGCGCGGCTCGCCACGCGCGAGGGAGCGCCGCCCGCCGCGCAGCTGCTGATCTACCCCCCGACGGAGGACGCCGGGCGGGAGCGGCCGTCGAAGGCGCTGTTCGGCGACGGCTACTTCCTGAGCCACGCCGACCGGGCCGCGTTCACGCACCACTACCTGGGCCGCACCGGCGTGGCGGGCGACGACCCGCGCGTGTCGCCGCTCTACGCGGACGACCTCTCCGGGCTGCCGCCGGCGCTGGTGGTCACCGCCGGCTTCGACCTGCTGCGCGACGAGGGCGAGGCGTACGCCGCGGCGCTGCGGGCGGCGGGGACGCCGGCGCGGCTGGTGCGCTTTCCCGGCCTCGGCCACGGCTTCGTGCACATGACCGGCGTCACCCCCGCCGCCCGCCAGGCGATGATCCGGATCGCGCGCGACTGGCGGGATTTGCTGGATGGGGTGGCCGGGGGCGGGTGAACCCGCGGCAACAACGGCGAAAAGCCCGCCTGCGCGGGCTCCTTCGGTGCGGGCGCGGCGTTCGGCTCGTTCGCCGGCCTCCGTTGGGCATCTGCGGATGCCCCGCCTGACGCGCCGAAGCCGAGAAATGCGCGGAACCAGCCTGCGAAGGCAGGCTTCTCGCTGTTGTTGCCGCGCCTTCAGGCGCCTTTGACAAGGGCGCATCCCGAATAGAAAGGCTTCTCCATGCGCTACCCCATCCCCGGCAAGGTCGTCCTGGTCACCGGCCCCGCGCGCGGCATCGGAGAGGAGACGGCGCGGCAGCTCGCGGCGAAGGGGGCGCGGCTGTCGCTGGTGGGGCTGGAGCCGGAGCGGCTGGCCGCTCTGGCGGGCGAGCTGGGGCCGGGCCACGCCTGGTTCGAGTGCGACGTCACCGACCAGGCGGCGCTCGGCCGCGCGGTGGCGGGGACGGTGGAGGCGCTGGGCGGGATCGACGTGGTGGTCGCCAACGCCGGGATCGCCAGCAACGGCACGGTGGCGGTGGCGCCGGTGGAGGCGCTGGTGCGCACCATCGAGGTGAACCTGATCGGCGTGGTGCGGACGGTGAGCGCCACGCTGCCGCACGTGACCGAGCGGCAGGGCTACTACCTGCTGGTGTCCTCGGCCGCGGCGCTCGTGGCGCCGCCGGGGCTCGCGGCGTACGCGGCCAGCAAGAGCGGGGTGGAGTTCTTCGGCAACTCGCTGCGGCTGGAGGTGGCGCACAAGGGCGTGCGCGTGGGCGTGGCGCACCCGTGCTGGATCGACACCGACATGGTGCGCGACCCGCGGCGCGAGCTGGAGAGCTTCGACGAGATGCTGCGCACGCTCCCCGGGCCGTTCGGCTCCGTCACCTCCGTGCAGGAATGTGCTGCGGCGTTCGTGGAGGGGATCGAGAAGCGCAGGCGGAAGGTGTTCGTGCCGCGGTCGCTGGGCCCCTTCGCCGCCGTGCGCCAGCTCTTCGCGAGCCCGCTGTCCGACCGCGTCTCCGGCCGCACCGCGCGCCGCCTGATCCCGAGGCACGAGCGCGAGGTGGCGGCGCTCGGCCGCTCCTTCGGCGCGCACAGCGTGGAGGTGATGGGCACTGCCAAGGGCGACTGAAGGCGCGGCGGCGCGGCAACAACCGCGGAAAGCCTCGCAAACCCCGCGAAGCTTCAACCACTTTTCTCACGCAGAGTCATACCAGTTCCTGAGACTGAATGTGCATTACAGAAAAGGTGTCATCCTGAGGCCGGCCAGACCGTAGCCGCGTCCGCGCGAATGCTCGCAGGCCGAAGGATCTATGGCCCGCACTGCGAAGATCTACGCGGTACCGGCCATAGATCCTCCGGAAGCGTCCAGGCATCGGTGTAGACGCGAGGATCGGCGGACGCTTCCTCAGGATGACATCTTCTTTGTTTCCGTACGAGATTGCACAATCGATTGTGGAATCTGGTATCAGCAGAGTCGGCAGGGGTTTTCTCCGCTGGCTCTGCCTGAGGCTCGATGCTTCCGGCGCGGAAGACGGTGACTTCCACTTGCTTTGCGAATCGTGGCGGATTAGGGTTTTTATGTGGGATGACGCTGGTGCGCCTCCGCACCGTCCTCCCTCTCCCCTTCCGCCCGGAGACCCCGCGATGAAGAAGATCAGGCTCGACCTGGAGCGCCTGCACGTGGAGACGTTCGAGACCACCAGGCCGGAACCCTCCGCGCGCGGCACCGTGCGCGGCCACTGGAGCCAGGTCGGCACGTGCGACGGCCTCGGCTACATCGCCACGTGCCAGCAGGGCGGCACCTGCGCGTACACGTGCAACCGGTGCACCTACCGGTGCCTCTAGCCTGATCCTCGCTCCGAGGCGAAGAAGCGGCCCCGGTCGGGTGGACCGGGGCCGCTCTCGTGCCGTCTGGTGCCGGCGTCCTACTGCCGCGACGCCTCCGCGCGGCGGGGCGCGAAGCTCGCGCGGCGCACCTCGCGGATGCGCCCGCCGTCCTCGCGCCCCTCCACCAGCTCGTAGCCGAGCAGGGCGAAGATGCGCCCGCGCAGGAAGAGCGGCCGCGCGTTGCCGTACCAGTCCACGCACGACGCCCGGCACCCGTCGTCCGGGGCTTCTTCCCCCGCGGCCAGGTCGCCCAGCTCGCGCAGGCGGAAGGCCTCGTTGCGCAGGAAGAGCACCGAGGCCGAGCCGTGCCGCAGCTGCGCGGAGCCGGGACGCCCGGGGCCGCGGATCGGCAGCCCCAGGAGCCCCGTGTCCTGGCCGTCGGGGCGGTAGAAGAAGCCGTGGCTGCGCGTCTCGCCCTGCGAGGCGCCGGCGCGGGTGTAGCGGTGCGCCATCTCGGCGCGCTCGCCCAGCCGCACGCCGCTGAAGTGCAGGTCGCGCCCGTCGGTGCCGATGACCACCGCGCCCGAGCCCATCGCCTCGATGCGGTCCACGCCGTGGGGAAGCACCAGCGGGTATGCGTCGCCGCCGCCCGCCCAGCGCACCGCGAAGAGGTCCGATCCGCTCACCTGATGCGGCCGCCCCCAGCCGCTGCCGGTGCCGTAGAGGAGCCAGTCTCCCACGTAGCGGTTCTGGAATGAGCCGCCGCCGGGAGACGGCAGCGGACGGTAGCGCTCGGCCGGGGCGGCGCGGCTCCCGTCGCCGAAGCTGGCCAGCGGCACGCGCAGCAGCGCCGGCCGGCCCTCGGACCACTCCGACCCCCACATCCCCTCGCCCCCGCCGTCGGAGCGCACCAGCACGTTCAGGTGAGCGTCGCCGCTCTCCAGGAACGAGAACTGGTCCACCGGCCCGCCGCTCACCCGCAGCCCCGTGGGCGCCGAGCCGTCCAGCGGCATCCGGTACAGCACCGAGCGCGGCGGCGCGTCGTCGTCCTCGCAGCAGTCGGGGTACTGCGTGGTCCACACGTACACCGCCGCGGGCGACACGTAGAACACCCGCCCCTCGGGGCCGAAGAGGGCGGTGGACTGGCAGCCGAGCTGGTCGTCGTCCACGCCGCACACGGTCACGGTGTGCAGCATCAGCTCGTCGTCCACGCTCACGCGGCCGGCCGGGCGGTAGACCCGCCGGGACGAGGCCGTGCGCCGGAAGGTGGTGTCGCCCGCGCCCCAGCGGCGCACGGCGGGGAAGCTGGCGAACGGATCGATGGGGGCCTCGTCTCCGTCCTCGTCAACGTAGTCGAACGCGTAGTCGTCGAACGCCGGGATCGGGGCGTAGAAGACGAGCTTGCCGCCCACCAGCCGGCTGGCGTAGTTGCGCGACGAGTAGTAGTCGCCCGAGCGCAGGTGGTAGGTGGCGCGGTAGGTGAGCCGCCCCTCGGGGTCGATGCGGAAGAGCCCCACCTCGGTCCCCCCGCGCTCGTAGCTGTAGCCGATGACGGCCACCAGGTCGCCCGCGACCAGCATCTCGTCGTACCAGGCGCCCTTCGGATCGATGTCGGGCCCGAAGGCGTCGGCCGCGGAGACGGGCTGCAGCGCGTCGTCGCCGATCTTGACCGTGAAGAGCCGCCCGCGGCGCAGGATCACCAGGTGGTCGCCGTGCACCTTGACGATGCCGCCCTCGTCCACGCCCGCGTGCTGCACGTTGGTCACCTGCTCGGCCCCGGCGACGGCGGCGGGCTGCGCGGCGGCGGCGGGTGCGGGCGCCTCGCCCGGCGCGGGCGGGGGCGGAGGCGGCGGTGGGGGCGGCGGCGGAGGAGGGGGCGGAGGCGGCTCGTCGCGCATGCGCTTCAGGTACTCCCGCACGAGCCGGCGCTGGAAGCGGATGAAGTCGGCGTCGTCGCGGAAGGCGCGCAGCGTCGGCTGCCGCTGGGCGGGCGTCCCGCCGTGGGCGCACCCCGCCAGCGGAGCGAGCGCGAACAGCCCTGCGGCCGCGAACAGGATGGAGCGTCTCATCAGGGAAAGGTCTGGCTGGGAGGTCCGGTGCGCCGCGCGCGGCGGAGGAGAGAGGCGGTCAGGATAACTCCGGCGCCGGTCTTGAACAAGTGTAGTTGGACAAACATGATACACGGTGATGGACTCGGACGGCGGCGGACTGCTTTCTGCGATCCACGCCGGCCGGCATCCGGATGCCAACGGATCGCGCGGCTCGCACGTCTGGATGCGGACGGCGGCGCCGCGATCCGCGGGGCCACATCCACAGACGGCGCAGGAGACGGGGGGCTCGTGACGGAAGGCAGGGCGGGGTGTGACGCGGCGCCGGCCGGGCCGGGGGACTCCCTCCGCGGTGCGGGAGGGGAGGAGCCCGGACCGGTCCGGCGCCTCTTGCTGGCGCTGGTGCTGCTCGGCATCGTGGGGCTCGTGGCCGAGCTGCTCCTGCTGGAGCACACCGAGTCGGCGTGGCAGTGGGTTCCGCTGGCGGCGCTCGGCGTGGGGTTCGCCTGCGCGGCCGCCGTGGCGCTCAGGCCGGCGCCGGGCACCCTGCGGCCCTTCCAGGCGGTGATGGCGCTCTTCGTCGCCGCCGGGGTGCTGGGGCTCTACCTCCACTACCGCGGCAACGTGGAGTTCGAGCTGGAGGGCGACCCGTCGCTCGGCGGCCTGGACCTGTTCTGGAAGGCGATGACGGGCGCCACCCCCGCGCTCGCCCCCGGCGCCCTGGCGCAGCTCGGGCTGCTGGGCCTGGTCTTCACCTACCGGCACCCGGCCCTGCGCCGCCGCCCGCCGCCGGAGGTCGGGGCGGGGAAGGGCGCCGCTTCGGCATGACGGAGCCCGGCTCCGTCGTGCGCTCAGGAATCACCCAAGGAGAGAAGATGAACCGCATCCGACTTCAATCGCTCGTCGGCGCCTCCCTGTTCGTCCTCGCCGGCTGCGGGGGCGACGCCGGGGAGGACACCGAGACCGCCGCCCCGGCGCCCGCTCCGGCGGCCGCCCCGGGCGCGGCACCCGCTCCCGCCCCGGCCCCGGCGCCCGCCGACGCGCAGGCGGGAGGCGCGTTCCTGGACCCGAACCAGGCCTCGCGCGAG
>DASVWD010000192.1 GCA_036389795.1 Longimicrobium sp. | reverse complement strand
GTGAAGAGCACCTGGAAGAGCGGCGTGTGGCCCAGGCTGCGCTCCACGTCCAGCTCGTCCACCAGCCGCTCGAACGGCACCTCCTGGTGCGCGTACGCGCCCAGCGCCGTCTCGCGCACCCGGCCCAGCAGCTCGCGCACGGTGGGGTCGCCCGACAGGTCCACCCGCAGCGCCAGCGTGTTCAGGAAGAAGCCGATCAGGTCCTCCGTCTCGCCGCGCGAGCGGTTCGCGATGGGAGTGCCCACCACCACGTCGGTCTGGGCCGCGTAGCGCGAGAGCAGCGCCGCCACGCCCGCCAGCAGCGTCATGAACAGCGTCGCGCCCTCGCGCCGCGACAGCTCGCGCAGGTCCCGCGAGACTTCGTCCGGGAGCGTGAAGGAGGCGCGCCCGCCCCGCGGGTCCACCACCGCCGGGCGCGGGCGGTCCGTCGGCAGCTCCAGCACGGCGGGGGCGCCAGCCAGCCGCTCGCGCCAGTACGCCAGCTGCCGCTGCAGCACCTCGCCCTCCAGCCAGCGGCGCTGCCACACCGCGTAGTCCGCGTACTGCACCGGCAGCTCGGGGAGATGCGCCTCTTCGCCGCGCACCCGGGCCCCGTACAGCGCCGTCACCTCGCGCTGCAGGATCTCCATCGACCAGGCGTCGCTGGCGATGTGGTGCAGGGTGAAGAGCAGCACCGACTCTTCCGTTCCCACCCGCAGCAGCGTGCAGCGCAGGACCGGGCCGCGCGCCAGGTCGAACGGCCGCGCCGCCTCTTCGCTCGCCAGCCGCGCGACGGCGGACTCCCGCTCCGCCGCGTCGAGGGCGGAGAGGTCCACCACGGGGAGCCGCACCGGCGCCGGCGCGTGGACCACCTGCACCGCCTCGCCGTCCGCGCCGACGCCGAAGGTGGTCCGCAGCACCTCGTGCCGGCGCACGACCTCGCCGAGCGCCCACGCCAGCGCGGCCGCGTCCAGCTCTCCGGCCAGCCTGAGCGCCACCGGGACGTTGTAGGCCGCGCTCCCCGGCTCCAGCCGGTCCAGGAACCACAGCCGCTGCTGCGCGAACGAGAGCGGCAGCTCCCCATCGCGCGGCACGGGGACGATCGGCGGCGCTGCCACGCCCGCTCCGCCGCGCTGCAGCTCCTCCACGCGGCCGGCGAGCGCGCCCACCGTCTGCGCCTCGAACACCGCGCGCAGCGGCAGCTCCACGCCAAAGGCCTGGCGCACCCGCGAGACCACCCGCGTGGCGACCAGCGAATGGCCGCCCAGCTCGAAGAAGTTGTCCTCGACCCCGACCCGCTCCACGCCCAGCACCACGCTCCAGATCCCCGCCAGCACCTCCTCGGCGGCGGTGCGCGGCGCGACGTACGCCCGCTCCGCCTCCGCGCGCTCCGGCGCCGGCAGCGCCCGCCGGTCCACCTTGCCGCTGGGCGTGAGCGGCAGCGCCTCCAGCGCCACGAACGCGCCCGGCACCATGTAGTCGGGGAGCCGCGCCGAGAGGTGCTTCCGCAGCGCCGCCGGATCGGGCTTCTCCCCGCCCTCGCCCACCACGTACGCCACCAGCCGCCGGGTCCCGGGCGCGTCCTCGCGCGCGGCCACGGCGGCCTCGCGCACGGCCGGGTGCCCCCGCAGCACGCTCTCGACCTCGCCCGGCTCGATGCGGTAGCCCCGCACCTTCACCTGCTCGTCGGCGCGCCCCAGGTACTCCAGCTCGCCCGTGGCCAGCCAGCGCGCGCGGTCGCCCGTGCGGTACAGCCGCGCGCCCGGCTCGGCGGCGAACGGGTCGGGCACGAACGCCGCCGCGGTCTGCGCGGGGCGGCCCAGGTAGCCTCGCCCCACCTGCGCGCCGGCCAGGTACAGCTCGCCGGGGACGCCGGGCGCGGCCGGACGCATCCGCCCGTCCAGCACGTACGCCCGCGTGTTGCGCACCGGCCGCCCGATCGGCACCGTGGCCCCCTCTTCACCAGCGGCGACGTGCGCGGCGGCGTCGATGCAGACCTCGGTGGGCCCGTACAGGTTCACCGCCTCGACGGACGGGAGCGCCTCGCGGAGGCGGCGCACCAGCGCGGGCGGGAGCGCCTCGCCCCCCGCGAAGAGGCGGCGCAGCGAGCCGCAGCGCGCGAGCGCCGGCTCCTCCAGCAGCGCGCCGAGCAGCGTGGGGACGACCTGGAGGATGGTGACCCCGTGCTCCTCGACCTCGCGCAGGAGGAGCGCCGGGTCGCGGTGCGCGTCGGGGGCGGCCATCACCAGCGTGGCGCCCGCCGCGAGCGGCGCGTGGAACTCCCACACCGACGCGTCGAAGGAGAACGGCGTCTTCTGGAGGACGCGGTCGTCCGGCCCGAGCGGGAAGGCGTCCTGCATCCACGCCGTGTGGTTGGCCAGCGCCCGGTGCGGGATCGCCGCCCCCTTGGGCGTCCCCGTCGACCCCGAGGTGTAGATGGCGTACGCCAGGCTCTCCGGGTGGATGGAGAGCGGCGGATCGTCGCCGCGCTCGCCGGAGACGTCCTCGCCGTCGACGGCGACGACGGCGGTCCCGGGAGATGCGATGCGGCCGGCCAGGTCGGACCGGGTGAGGACGACGGGCGCGGCGGCGTCGGCCAGCATGTGGGCGACGCGCTCGGCCGGGTAGCCGGGGTCCACGGGGACGTACGCCGCCCCCGCCTTGAGCACGCCGTAGAGCGCGGCCACCATCTCCGCCGAGCGCTCCATCAGCACCGCCACCCGCGTCTCCGGGCCCGCGCCCAGGCGCAGGAGGCGGTGCGCCACGCGGTTGACGCGCTCGTTCAGCTCCGCGTACGTCCAGCGGGCGCCGTCCCACGACACCACGGCGAGCGCGTCCGGGGTGCGCGCGGCCCAGGCCTCGAGGCGGCGGTGCACCGGCTCGGCCGGGACCGGCGCCCGGGTGTCGTTCCACTCCTCCAGCACCCGCCGCCGCTCGGCCTCGTCCAGCAGCTCCAGCTCGGAGATCCGGGCGTCGGGGTCGGCCGCCGCCCGCTCCAGCAGGCGCGCCAGGTGCCCCGCCAGCCGCTCCGCGGTCGCCGCATCGAAGAGTTCCGCGCGGTAGGAGAGCGAGCCCCACAGCCGCTCGCCGGCCTCGCCCATGCCCAGGTCGAGGTCGAACTTCACCGTCCCGCTGTCGGCGTCGATCCGGTCGATCTCCGCCTCGCCCAGCCGCAGGCCGTCTCCGCGCTGCGCCGACTGGAAGGTGAAGAGCACCTGGAAGAGCGGGGTGTGGGAGAGGCTGCGCTCCACGTCCAGCTCCTCCACCAGCCGCTCGAACGGCACGTCCTGGTGCGCCTGCGCCTCCAGCACGCCCTCGCGCACCCGCGCGAGCACTTCCCGGAAGGTGGGGTCGCCCTCCAGCCGGGTGCGGATCACCAGCGTGTTGATGAAGAAGCCGATCAGGTTCTCCGTCTCCAGCCGCGTGCGCCCCGCGACCGGGGTCCCCACCGGCACGTCGTCGCCCGCCCCGTGGCGGGCGAGGAGCGCCTGCCACGCCGCCAGCAGCGTCATGTACAGCGTGGCGCCCTCGCGGCGGGAGAGCTCCCGCAGGGCCCGCGACAGCTCCGGCGAGAGCGCGAAGCCGTGGCTCGCGCCGCGCCGGCCCGCCACCGCCGGGCGCGGGCGGTCGAGGGGCAGGTCCAGCACCGCCGGCGCGCCCGCCAGCCGCCGGCGCCAGTACGCCACCTGGCGCTCCAGCACCTCGCCCTCCAGCCACCGCCGCTGCCACACCGCGTAGTCCGCGTACTGCACCGGCAGCGCGGGGAGACGGGCGTCTTCCCCGCTCACGTACGCCTCGTAGAGCGCCGTCACCTCGCGCTGCAGGATCTCGATCGACCAGCCGTCGCTGGCGATGTGGTGCACGGTGAAGAGCACCACCGACTCCGCCGCGCCGAGGCGCAGCAGCGTGCAGCGCAGCACCGGCCCCCGCGCCAGGTCGAAGGGGCGCGCGGCCTCCTCGCTCGCCAGCCGCGCGGCGAGGGCCTCGCGCTCCGCCGCGCCGACCGCGGAAAGGTCGACCACGGGCAGCCGCACCGGCGCCGGCGCGTGGACCACCTGCACCGCCTCGCCGTCCGCGTCCATGGCGAAGGTGGTGCGCAGCACCTCGTGGCGCCGCACCACCTCGCCGAGCGCCCACGCCAGCCCGGCCGCGTCCAGCGCGCCCTGCAGCCTGAGCGCGACGGGGATGTTGTACGCGGCGCTCCCCGGCTCCAGCCGGTCGATGAACCACAGCCGCCGCTGCGCGAACGACAGCGGCAGGGCGCCCTCGCGCGGCACGGGGACGACCGGCGGCGCCTCCACCCCCGCGCCGCCGCTCCGCAGCTCCTCCACGCGCCCGGCCAGCGCGCGCACCGTCTGCGCCTCGAACACCGCGCGCACCGGCAGCTCGACGCCGAACGCCTGGCGGGCGCGCACCACCACGCGCGTGGCGATGAGGGAGTGCCCGCCCAGCTCGAAGAAGTTGTCCTCCGCCCCCACCCGCTCGATCCCCAGCACCTCGCCCCAGATCGCCGCCAGCACCTCCTCGGCGGCCGTGCGCGGCGCCGCGTACCGGCGCTCCGCCTCCGCGCGCTGCGGCGCGGGGAGCGCCCGCCGGTCGACCTTGCCGTTGGAGGTGAGGGGGAGCCGGTCCAGCACCACGAAGGCCCCGGGGACCATGTAGTCCGGCAGCCGGTCGCGGCACCAGCGCCGCGCCGCGGCCACGAGCTCGGCCGGCTCCTCCCAGCGCTCGTTCTCGGCCGGGTCGAGCTCCGCGTCCGCCGCCGGGGCCGCCACCTCCGGGCGGCGGGCGTAGACGTCGAAGAGCGGCGTGCCGGCGAGCGCGCTGTCCTGGCCGACGGCCACGGTGAAGCCGCGGCTCTCCAGGAGCGAGCGCACCCGGTCCAGCCGCCCGTCCGTGTCGTGCACCTCCAGCACCACCTGCCGCACCAGCGGCCAGTGCTCGGCCGCGAGCCCCTCCAGCACCTCGAGCTCGCTCTTCTCCACGTCCACCTTGAGCAGGTCGATGCGGTCCACGCCCTCGGCCCGGATCACGTCGGAGAGGGTGCGCAGCTCGCACTCGCAGCGCTCCACGCGCAGCCGCTCGTCGAGCAGCTCCTCCAGTACGCCCCCGTCCACCGCCGCCGCGTCGGAGCCCAGCAGGAACGAGCGGACCACCCCGCGCTCCTCGGCGGCGCTGGCGTGCCGGCCCGAGAGGACCGAGGCGTGGGGGTAGTACGAGAACTCCGCCCGCCCGGGCCGCTCCGCCAGGCCGCACGCGAACAGGCGCCCACGCACGCCGTGCAGCTCCGCGTTCAGCGCGAGCGTCTCGAACACGGGCGGGATCGGCTCGAAGGCGTAGACGGTGGCGCCCGGGCGGCGCCGCGCCACCTGGAGGGTGAAGAAGCCGGCGTTGGCGCCCACGTCGAAGACCACCGCGTCGGCGGGGAGGTGGACGCCGCCGCCCAGGTAGGTGTCGCGCTCGAAGATCTCGCGGTAGAGGAACTCCGTCTCGTGCGCGTTGTGCGACACCACGGGCATGCCGTTGGGGAGCACCACCACCGGGCGCCCGTTCAGGCGCTCCCCGGCCTGCAGCCGCAGCAGCCGGGCGGCGGTGCCGGCCGTCTCGGCGTCGGGGACCAGGTAGGCGGCCAGCCGCCGGTCGCCGGGGGCGTCCTCGCGCGCCACCACCACCGCCTCGCGCACGGCGGGGTGCTCCAGCAGCACGCGCTCGATCTCGCCCGGCTCGATGCGGAAGCCGCGCACCTTCACCTGCTCGTCGGCGCGCCCCAGGTACTCCAGCTCGCCGTCGGTGCGCAGCCGCGCCCGGTCGCCGGTGCGGTACAGCCGCCCGCCCGGCGCGGCGCCGAAGGGATCGGGGACGAAGCGCTCCGCGGCGAGCCCCGGCCGGCCCAGGTAGCCGCGCGCCAGCCCCGCGCCGCCCACGTACAGCTCGCCCGCCACCCCCGGCGGCACCGGCCGCATCCGCCCGTCCAGCACGTACAGGCTGAGGTCGGGGATCGGCGCGCCGATCACGCTGGCCTCGCCCCGCTCCACGTCCTCGCGCGTGATCCTCCGCCAGGTGACGTGCACGGTGGTCTCGGTGATCCCGTACATGTTCACCAGGCGCGGGCGCTCGTCGCCGTGGCGCGCGATCCAGGGACGCAGCGCCTCCAGCGAGAGCGCCTCGCCGCCGAAGACCACCCACTCGAGCGCCAGCGGGCCCGCGGCGTCGCCCGCCGCGCGGTCGGCCTCGATCAGCTGGCGGAACGCCGAGGGCGTCTGGCTGAGCACCGTCACCCGCTCGCGCGCCAGCAGCGCGCGGAACTCCTCCGGCGAACGGGAGACCTCGAAGGGGACGACCACCAGGCGGCCGCCGTAGAGGAGCGCGCCCCAGATCTCCCAGACCGAGAAGTCGAAGGCGTAGGAGTGGAAGAGCGTCCACACGTCGCTCTCCCCGAACCCGAACCACGCGTCGGTGGCCTCGAAGAGGCGGGCCACGTTGGCGTGGGTGACCAGCACCCCCTTGGGGCGGCCGGTGGAGCCCGAGGTGTAGATCACGTACGCCAGGTGCGCCGGAAGGACCGCGGCGCCGGGCGAGGCGGCGCTCTCGCGCTCGAGCTCGGGCCACGCCTCGTCCAGGCAGAGCGTCGTCCCGCCGAACTCCGGGAGCCGGCCGCGGAGCGCCGAGTGGGTGAGCAGGACGCCGATCCCGGCGTCCTCCAGCACGAAGGCCAGGCGGTCGGCGGGGTAGGCGGGGTCGAGCGGCACGTAGGCGCCGCCCGCCTTGAGCACGCCCAGCACGGCGGCCACCAGCTCCGGGCTCCGCTCCAGGCAGAGCCCCACCCGCACGTCGGGGGCGACGCCGAGCCCGCGCAGGCGGTGCGCGAGCCGGTTGGAGCGCTCGTCGAGCTCCCGGTAGGTGAGCGTCCGCTCGCCGCAGGTGACGGCGGGCGCGTCGGGCGTGCGCGCGGCCTGCGCCTCGAAGCGGCGGTGCACCGCCTGCGCGGGGAACTCGGCCGGCGCGGCGCCCCACGCCTCCAGCGCCCGCCGCCGCTCGTCCTCGTCCAGCAGCTCCAGCTCCGAGAGCCGGGCGTCGGGGTCGGCCGCGGCCTGCTCCAGCAGGCGCGCCAGGTGGCGGGCCAGCCGCCCGGCCGTGGCCGCGTCGAACAGGTCGGCGCGGTAGCCGAGCGAGCCGGCCAGCCGCTCGCCCTCCTCGCTCATCCCCAGCGTGAGGTCGAACTTGGCCGTCCCGCTGTCGGAGGCGAGCGGGTCGATCTCCACCTCGCCCAGCCGCAGCCCCTCGTCGCGCTGGCGGGCCGCCTGCTCGAGCGAGAACATCACCTGGAAGACCGGGGTGTGCGCCAGGCTCCGCTCCACCCCCAGCTCGTCGACCAGCCGCTCGAAGGGGACGTCCTGGTGCGCCTGCGCCTCCAGCACGCCGTCGCGCACCCGCGCCAGCGCCTCGCGGAAGGTGGGGTCGCCCTCCAGCCGGGTGCGGATCACCAGCGTGTTGACGAAGAAGCCGATCAGCCCCTCCGTCTCCAGGCGCGTGCGCCCGGCCACCGGAGTGCCCACCACCACGTCCTCGCCCGCGCCGTACCTGCCGAGGAGCGCCTGCCACGCGGCCAGCAGCGTCATGTACAGCGTGGCGCCCTCGCGCCGGGAGAGCTCCCGCAGCGCCCGCGACAGCTCGGGCGAGAGCGTGAAGCCGTGGCTCGCGCCGCGCCCGCTCGACACCGCGGGGCGCGGCCGGTCGGTCGGCAGCTCCAGCACCGCGGGCGCCCCGGCCAGCCGCTCGCGCCAGTACGCCACCTGGTGCTCCAGCACCTCGCCCTCCAGCCAGCGCCGCTGCCACACCGCGTAGTCGGCGTACTGCACGGGCAGACCGGGGAGGTCCGCGTCCTCCCCGCGGGTCCACGCCTCGTACAGCGCCGTCACCTCGCGCTGCAGGATCCCCATCGACCAGCCGTCGCTGGCGATGTGGTGCAGGTTGAAGAGCACCGCCGAGTCCGCCGCGCCCAGCCGCAGGAGCGTGCAGCGCAGCACCGGCCCCCGCGCCAGGTCGAACGGGCGCGCGGCGTCCTCGCTCGCCAGCCGCTGGAGCCGGGCCTCCCGCTCCGCCTCGTCCAGGCCCGTCAGGTCCACGACCGGCAGCGTGACCGGCGCGGGCGCGTGGACCACCTGCACCGGCTCCCCGTCGGCGCCGGTGCCGAAGGTGGTACGCAGCACCTCGTGGCGCCGCATCACTTCCTCGAGCGCCCACCGCAGCCCGGCGGGATCGAGGTCTCCCCGCAGCCGCAGGGCGACCGGGAGGTTGTAGGCCGCGCTCCCCGGCTCCAGCCGGTCGATGAACCAGAGCCGCTGCTGCGCGAAGGAGAGCGGCAGCTCGCCGTCGCGCCGGGCGGGGACGATGGGCGGCGCCTGGACCGCCGTCCCGCGCAGCGCCTCCACGCGCAGCGCCAGCTCCGCGACGGTCTGCGCCTCGAAGACGGCGCGCAGCGGCAGCTCCACCCCGAACGCCTGGCGCACCCGCGAGACGAGGCGCGTGGCGACCAGGGAATGCCCGCCCAGCTCGAAGAAGTTGTCCTCCACCCCCACCCGCTCGACGCCCAGCACCGCGCCCCAGATCTCCGCCAGCACCTCCTCCACCGCCGTGCGGGGGGCCACGTGCGCGCTCGTGGACGGCTGCCGGCCGGGCTCGGGGAGCGAGCGCCGGTCCACCTTCCCGTTCGCCGTGAGCGGGAGCGCGTCCAGCACCACGAACGCGCCCGGCACCATGTACCCGGGGAGCCGCTCCCCCAGGTGCGCCCGCAGCGCCGCGGCCGAGGGCTCGCTCCCCTCCCGCCCCGCCACGTACGCCACCAGCCGCTTCTCCCCCGGCGCGTCTTCCCGGACCAGCACCACCGCCTCGCGGACCTCCGGGTGCTCCAGCAGCGCGGCCTCGATCTCCCCCGGCTCGATCCGGTAGCCCCGCACCTTCACCTGGAAGTCCAGCCGGCCCAGGAACTCCAGCTCCCCGTCGGCGCGCCAGCGCGCCCGGTCGCCGGTGCGGTAGAGGCGCGCGCCCGGCTCGCCGCCGAGCGGGTCGGGGACGAAGCGCTCCGCCGTCGGCCCCGGCCGGCCCAGGTACCCCCGCGCCACGCCGTCGCCGCCCAGGAACAGCTCGCCCGCCACCCCGATCGGCACGGGGCGGAAGTCGCCGTCCAGCACGTAGGCGCGCGCGTTGGCGATCGGCCGCCCGATCGGCACGGGCCCCGCGCCCACGCCCCCCGGCGGCACCGTGTACGTGCAGGCGAAGGTGGTGCACTCGGTGGGCCCGTAGCCGTTGACCAGCCGCCCGCCCCGCATCAGGCCCGCCACCCGCTCCACGTGCGGGGCGGAGAGGGCGTCGCCGCCGGCCAGGAGCTGGCCGAGCCCCGCCAGCGCCTCCGGCCGGGCGTCGGCCATCTGGTGGAAGAGCCCCGCCGTGAGCCAGGCCGTGGTCACCCCGCGCCCGGCCAGGAAGTCGCCCAGCTCCTCCAGCGAGGGGGTGTGGGGGGGATGGATCGCCAGGCGGCCGCCGTTCAGCAGCGCGCCCCAGACCTCGAAGGTGGAGGCGTCGAACGAGGCGGGGGCGAGCTGGAGGAAGACCTCGCCGGGGCCGAAGGAGGCGTAGTCCGCCCCCTTCACCAGGCGCACCACGTTGCGGTGCGTCACGGCCACGCCCTTGGGCCGCCCGGTGGAGCCGGAGGTGTACATCACGTACGCCAGCCCTTCGGCCGACGCCCGGCCCGGCGCCGCCTCCGCCGGCCCGTCCTCGGCCTCCGCGCCCGGCGCGTCGACGCAGACGACCGCGGCGGAGGCGCCGGCCGCCGCCTCGTCCACCCGCCCGCGGAGCGAGGAGCGCGTCAGCAGCACCCGCGCGCCCGCGTCGGCCAGCACCCAGCGCAGCCGCTCCGGCGGCAGCTCCGGGTCCAGCGGCAGGTAGGCGCCGCCCGCCGTGAGGGTGGCGAGGGTCGCGACGACCAGCTCCGGCGAGCGCTCCAGGCAGAGCCCGGCGACGACTTCCGGCCCCACGCCCAGGCGCCCGAGCCGGCGCGCCAGGCGATCGGCCCGCGCGTCGAGCTCCGCGTAGGTGAGCGCGCCGCCCTCCCACTCCAGCGCCACCGCCCCGGGCGTCCGCGCCGCCTGCTCCGCGAACAGCTCGTGCACGCACGCCCCGCGCGGGTACGCCCGGGCGGTGGCGTTCCACTCCTCCACCACCCGCCGCCGCTCCGCCTCGCCCAGCAGCTCCAGCTCGGAAAGCCGCCGCTCCGGCGCGAGGGCCATCTCGCCCAGCAGCGCGCGCAGGTGCCCCAGCATCCGCTCGACCGTGGCCGGCTCGAACAGCTCCGCCCGGTACTCCAGCAGCCCGGAGACGCCCTCCCCGTGGTCGACCATCCCCAGGTCGAGGTCGAACTTGGCCGTCCCGCTCGCCGTCGGCAGCGCCTCCATCCGCAGCCCGCCCGGCGCCGGCGGACCGCCGCCGCCGGCTTCCGCCGCCTCCAGCGTGAAGAGCACCTGGAAGAGCGGCGTGCGTCCCAGGCTGCGCTCCACGTCCAGCTCCTCCACCAGCCGCTCGAACGGCAGGTCCTGGTGCGCGTACGCGCCCAGCGCCGTCTCGCGCACCCGGCCCAGCAGCTCGCGCACGGTGGGGTCGCCCGAGAGGTCGACCCGCAGCGCCAGCGTGTTCACGAAGAAGCCGATCAGCCGCTCCGTCTCGCCGCGCGAGCGGCTGGCGATCGGGGTGCCCAGCACCACGTCGGGCCGGCCCGCGTAGCGCGAGAAGAGCGCCGCCGCCCCGGCCAGGAGCGTCATGAACAGCGTGGCCCCCTCGCGCCGCGACAGCTCGCGCAGCGCGCGCGACACCTCGTCGGGGAGCGCGAACGACGCGAACCCGCCGCGCGTGCCCGCCACGGCCAGGCGCGCCCGGTCGGTGGGCAGCTCCAGCACCGCGGGCGCGCCGGCGAGGCGCTCCTTCCAGTAGGCGAGCTGGCGGTCCAGCACCTCGCCCTCCAGCCAGCGGCGCTGCCACACGGCGTAGTCGGCGTACTGCACCGGCAGCTCGGGGAGCGGCGACGGCTCGCCGCGCACCCAGGCCCCGTACAGCGCCGTCACCTCGGCGCGCAGGAGCTTCGACGACCACGCGTCGCTGGCGATGTGGTGCAGGGTGAAGAGCACCACCGAGTCCGCCGCGCCCAGGCGCAGCAGGGTGCAGCGCAGCACCGGCCCCCGCGCCAGATCGAAGGGCCGCGCCGCCTCCTCGCGTGCCAGCCGCTCGACCCGCGCTTCCCGCTCCGCCTCGTCCACGCCCGAGAGGTCCACCACGGGCAGGCGCACCGGCGCCGGCGGGTGGACCACCTGCACCGCCTCGCCGTCCGCGTTCATGGCGAAGGTGGTGCGCAGCACCTCGTGGCGCCGCACCACCTCCGTGAGCGCCCACGCCAGGCCGGCGGCGTCCAGGGCGCCGGTGAGCCGGAGCGCCGCGGGGATGTTGTAGAGCGCGCTCCCCGGCTCCAGCTGGTCGATGAACCACAGCCGCTGCTGCGCGAACGAGAGCGGCAGCGCGCCGTCGCGCGGCACGGGGACGATCGGCGGCGCCTGCACGCCCGCCTCCTCCCGCTGCAGCTCCTCCACCCGCCCGGCCAGCGCGCGGACCGTCTGCGCCTCGAAGATGGCGCGCAGCGGCAGCTCGACGCCGAACGCCCCGCGCACCCGCGTGACCACCCGCATGGCCACCAGCGAGTGCCCGCCGAGGGCGAAGAAGTTGTCTTCGACCCCCACCCGCTCCAGCTCCAGCACCTCGCTCCAGATCGCCGCCAGCACCTCCTCGGCGGGCGTGCGCGGCGCCACGTACAGGTCGGCGCGCGAGGCGTCGTCGCCGGGGTCGGGGAGCGCGCGGCGGTCCACCTTCCCGCTGGGGGTGAGCGGGAGGGCGTCCAGCGCCACGAACGCGCCCGGAACCATGTAGTCGGGGAGCCGCTCGGCCAGGTGGGCCTTGAGCGCCGCCGGGTCGGGCTCCGCCGCGCCCTCGCCCACCACGTAGGCCACCAGCCGCGACGCGCCCGCCCCGTCCGCGCGCGCCACCACCACGGCGCGGCGCACGGCCGGGTGCCGCTCCAGCGCGCTCTCGATCTCTCCCGGCTCCACGCGGAAGCCGCGCACCTTCGCCTGCTCGTCGATGCGGCCCAGGTAGCGCAGCTCGCCGTCCGCCCGCCACCGCACCCGGTCGCCGGAGCGGTAGAGGCGCGCGCCCGGCTCGGCGGCGAAGGGATCGGGGACGAAGCGCTCCGCCGTGAGCGCCGGGCGGCCCAGGTAGCCGCGCCCCACCCCTTCCCCGCCCACCAGGAGCTCGCCCGGCACCCCGGCCGGCACGGGCCTGCCCGCCGCGTCCACCACGTAGAGGCGCACGTTGGCCACCGGGCGCCCCAGCGTCACCTCGCGCCCCGGCTCCACGCGCAGGACGGTGGTATTCACCGTGGCCTCGGTGGGGCCGTAGTGGTTCCAGATCTCCACCCCGGGGAAGCGCGCCCGCGTGCGCGCCACCAGCTCCGGCGAGAGCGCCTCGCCGCCCAGCAGCACCTTCTGCAGCCCGCCGAGCTCCGCCTGCCCGGCCTCCACCGCCTCCAGCAGCATGCTCCACAGCGACGGCACCCCGCCCACCACCAGCCGCCCGCGGCCGTCCAGCGCCCTCGCCAGCGCCGCGGGCTCCCGCAGCACCTCCTCGGGGAGGATCCACACCCGCCCGCCGGAAAGGAGGGGCGGGTAGATCTGCCGCACCGCCGCGTCGAAGGAGAGGCGGCTGATGAGCGGCAGGTCGTACGCCTCGCCGCCCAGCACCTCGGCGCCGAACCAGGAGAGGTAGTTGGCCACGCCCCGGTGCCGGATCGCCGCGCCCTTGGGCCGTCCCGTGGAGCCGGAGGTGTAGATGACGTACGCCAGGTTCTCCGGCCCGGCGCCCGCCGGGAGATTGGAATCGTCCCCCTCCGCCAGCTCGGCCGCGTCCGCGTCGACGCGGAGCACGATCCCGTCCTCGCTCGACAGCTCGCCCAGCCGCTCCAGGAGCGCGCCGCGCGTCACCAGCACGCGGGCGCCCGAGTCCTCGCGCATGTAGCGGAGCCGCTCGGCCGGGTACTCCGGGTCCAGCGGGAGGTAGGCGCCGCCCGCCTTCAGGACGCCCAGGATCCCCGCCACCAGCTCCGGCGAGCGCTCCAGCAGGAGCGCGACGACCGTCTCCGGGCCCACGCCCCGCCGCCGGAGCGCCCGCGCCAGCCGGTTGGCCCGCGCGTTCAGCTCCGCGTAGCTCACCCGCTCCGCGCCGAACTCCACGGCGTCCGCGTCCGGCGTGCGCGCGACCTGCGCCTCGAACAGCTCGTGCACGCAGAGGTCGCGAGGGAAGGGGCGCGCCGTGGCGTTCCACTCCTCCAGCACCCGGCGCCGCTCCTCCGGCCGCATGATCTCCAGCTCGCCGACCGGGCGCGCCGGCGCCGCGAGCGCCGCCTCCACCGCCCGGGCGAAGTGGCCGGCGAACGCCTCCACGGTCTCGCGCCGGTAGCGCGCCGCGGGGTAGAGGATGGTCCCCTCCACCCCCCGCTCGTCCGCGCGGACGGCGATGCGCAGCTCCTCGCCCGCGTCCAGCAGCGGCCCGTGGAACCCCTCCAGCGCCAGGCTGGCGCCGAAGAGGGGGCACCCCGGCCCCGCGCCGTCCAGCCCCAGCTCCTTCAGCAGGCGCGGGAAGGGATACGACTGCCGGGCGTAGGCGTCGGCCAGCGAATCCCGGACGGAGAGGAGGAGGTCGCGGAAGGGGGTGGCGGGCTCCACCCGGCCGGCGACGGCGAGCGCGTTGGGCTCCTCCCCCGCCCCGGCGGCGCCCAGCCGCGGCGGGCTCCCCACGATCACCACGCCGTACCCCGCGTAGCGCGCCAGGCACAGCTGCAGCCCCGCCAGCAGCGTCGCGTGCACCAGCAGCGGGTCGCCCCGGGAGAGCCGCCAGAGCGCCCGGTGCGCGCCGTCGCCCAGCGCGAACGCGGCTTCGTCCCGCTCCCCGCCGCGCTCCGGGGCGGCGTGGTCGGGAACCAGCACGGGCTCGACCGGCTCGCGCGGAAGGCGCTCCAGCCAGTAGGCGCGCTCGTCCCAGAGGATGCGGTCGAGGGCGAGCCGCGGAGTCTGTGTCTCTAGCATGCGGTTACCTGCGGGGTCCGGACCTGGGGGGTGGATTCCGGAAGCGGAACGGGGATCGAACCGCGGATCGCGGAGGCTGCGGAGCTCGGGGTCGGGATTCGGATCAACGGATCGGGCTCATACCACGTTGCAGAGCATCGTTCGGGTACAGCTTCTGAAAAGCCTCACACGGAGGACACAGAGGACACAGAGAACTTCGATCGCGTCTTCAGTTTCTCTGTGTTCTCTGTGTCCTCTGTGTGATTCCAATCTGTTCGGAACCAGAACAATGCTCGGCAACCTGGTGTCACACGGAGTCGACGGGGTCGACGGGGCAGCTTCGTCCCGGTCCTGCCGCCGACCTGGCCGACCCCGTTCGAGATGCGGCGCTGCTTCTCGAGCGCACCTCGGCCGGCGGAGACGGGGTCGGGCGTTCGACGGAAGGGGGGGATCGGGCCGGGTCACGCGCCGAGCGCCTCGAAGTCGAACTCCGCGGACTCGGCGAGGGCGGCGCGGGGCTCCTCGGCCGGCGGCGCGGCGGCCGGGAGGCCCGCGAGCGGCACGTCCAGCACGCGCGTGTCCGGCGCGGCGGCCAGCGCGGCGGCCATCGCCTGGAAGTCGGCCAGCAGCCGCTCGGCGGTCGCCCCGTCGAAGAGCGCCACGTCGTACTGGAGCGCGGCCCCCAGCTCGCCGCCCTGCTGCACCACCGTCAGCCGCAGGTCGAAGCGGGCGGTGTCGTCGACCACCCCCTCCAGCGGGCGGACGTCCAGCCCGGGGAATTCGGCGTCCCCGCCCTCGGCGTCGTGCTCGAAGGCGAACACGGCCTGCACCAGCGGCGGCACCCCGGGAACGCGCGGCACCTGCAGCTCCTCGACCAGGCGCTCGAAGGGGAGCTCCTGGTGGGTGTAGGCCTCCAGCGAGACGGCCCGCACCCGGCGCACCAGCTCCAGGAGCGGCGGATCGCCCGACAGGTCCACGCAGAGGGGGAGGAGGTTGACGAAGAAGCCGATCAGCCCCTCCACCTCGCGGTGCGCGCGGTTGGCCACCGGCGCGCCCACGATCACCTTCTCCTGCCCCGTGTGCCGGAAGAGGACGGCCGCGAAGGCCGCCAGGAGCGTCATGTTGGGGGTGGCCGCCTCGCGCCGCCCCAGCTCGGCCAGCCCCCCGGCCACCTCCGGCGCCAGCAGGGCCGACACGGTGCGCCCCCGGAAGCCCTGGACGGCGGGGCGCGGCCGGTCGGTGGGAAGCTCCAGCACCGCGGGAGCCCCGGCGAGCGCCCCGCGCCAGTACGCCAGCTCCCGCTCCATCACCTCGCCCCGCAGCCACTCCCGCTGCCACGCCGCGTAGTCGGCGTACTGCACCGCCAGCGGCGCGAGCGCCGGCTCCTCGCCGCGCAGGTACGCGCCGTAGAGCGCCGACACCTCGCGCACCAGGATCTCCATCGACCAGCCGTCGCTCACCACGTGGTGCAGGGTGAAGAGCACCACCGTGTCGCCGGGCGCCAGGCGCAGCAGCGCGCAGCGGTAGAGCGGCCCCCGCTCCAGGTCGAAGGGCCGCGTGGACTCGGCGCGCGCCAGCCGCCGCGCCTCGCGCTCGCGCGCCGCGCCGTCCAGCGCCGACAGGTCGACCGCGGAGATCCGGGCGGGCTCCGGGGGCCCCACCACCTGCACCGGCCGGCCGTCGGGGGTGGCGTGGAGCGTGGTGCGCAGCACCTCGTGGCGGCGCGCCACCCCGGTGAGCGCCCACGCCAGGGCGGCCGCGTCCAGCTCGCCCGCGACGCGCAGCGCCACGGGGATGTTGTAGGCGCCGCCGGCGTCCAGGTGGTGCAGGAGCCAGAGCCGCTGCTGCGCGAAGGAGAGCGGGAGCCCGCCCTCGCGGGGGACGGGGACGATCGGCGGCGGCCCGGCGTCGGCCGCGGCGCCCAGCAGCGCCTCCGCCCGCCCGGCCACCCCGGCCACGGTGGGCGCCTCGAAGAGCGCCCTCAAGGGGAGCCGCACCCCCAGCGCCGCGCTCACCCGCGAGGCCACGCGCGTGGCCAGGAGCGAGTGCCCGCCCAGCTCGAAGAAGTCGTCCTCGGCGCCCACCCGCTCGCGCCCCAGCACCTCGGCCCAGATCCGCGCGACCGCCTCCTCGGCGGCGGTGCGCGGCGCCACGTACTCCCGCGCGCCCGCCGCCGCGTCGTCGGGGGCGGGGAGCGACCGGCGGTCCACCTTGCCGCTGGGGGTGAGGGGGAACTTCTCCAGCACCACCACCGCGGAGGGGACCATGGGCTCCGGGAGGCGCTCGCGGAGCCAGGCGCGCACCCCGGCGGGATCGATCCCGGCGCCGGCGCCCGCCACGTACGCCACCAGCCGCCGGTCGCCCGAGGGGCCCTCGCGCACCACCGCCGCCGCCTGGGGCACCCCGGGGTGCTCCAGGAGCATGCTCTCCACCTCGCCCAGCTCCACCCGGTGCCCCCGCACCTTCACCTGGCCGTCCAGCCGCCCCAGGAAGGCGATCTCCCCGTCCGGGAGCCAGCGGACCCGGTCCCCCGTCCGGTACAGCCGCCCCCCGTCCCCGCCGAAGGGGTCGGGGACGAAGCGCGCGGCGGTGAGCCCCGGCCGCTCCAGGTAGCCGCGGGCCACCCCGGCGCCGCCGATGTACAGCTCCCCCGCCACTCCCGCCGGCACCGGCCGCATCCCCGGGTCCAGCACGTACAGCCGCGCCCCGTCGACGGGGTGCCCGATCGGCGGGAGGGCGGGCCACGCCTCCGGGCTCGCGCCCAGCCGGTACGAGCACACCGCGTGGGCCTCGGTGGGGCCGTACTCGTTCTTGAGGATGGCGCGCGGGGCCCGCGCGAACCACCGCCGCAGCGCGGGGGTCGACTGGAGCGGCTCGCCCGCGGTGACCACCTCGCGCACCCCGGCCGGGACGCGTCCCAGGGCGTCGGCCGCCTCGGCCAGGCTCTGCAGCGCCACGAAGGGGAGGAAGATGCGGGTGACGCCGTGCCGCTCCACCCACTCCAGGAGCCGCTCGGGGTCGCGGCGCGTCTCCTCGTCCACCAGCACCAGCCGCCCTCCCCCGTCCCAGGTGGAGAAGATCTCCTGGAAGGAGACGTCGAAGCTGAGCGAGGCGAACTGCAGCGCGGCCGCGGGCTCGTCGTCCAGCCAGCCGCGCCGCTGCCAGTCCAGGAGCGCCACCAGGGCGCCCCGCACCATCGCCACCCCCTTGGGCCGCCCCGTGGACCCCGAGGTGTAGATGACGTAGGCGAGGTTGGCGGGATGGACCCGCACGGCGGGGTTGGCGTCGCTCTCCTCCTCGAGCGACGGGTCCGCATCGGGCAGGAGGACGGGGACCTCGCCGTCCAGCCCCAGCGCGGCGGCGCGCTCGTCGCCCAGCAGGAGCCGCACTCGCGCGTCGCGCAGCATGAAGGCGAGCCGCTCGCGGGGGTACGCGGGGTCCAGGGGGACGTAGGCGCCCCCCGCCTTGAGGACGGCGAGCACCGCCGCGAGCTGCGCGGCCGAGCGGCGCATGCAGACCCCCACCCGCTCGTCGGGGCCCACGCCGGCCCGCATCAGCCGCCACGCCAGCCGGTTGGCCCGCGCGTTCAGCTCGCCGTAGCTCCACTC
This sequence comes from Longimicrobium sp., assembly GCA_036389795.1. NCBI lineage: Bacteria > Pseudomonadati > Gemmatimonadota > Longimicrobiia > Longimicrobiales > Longimicrobiaceae > Longimicrobium > Longimicrobium sp. The sequence goes on along the minus strand of DASVWD010000192.1, from coordinate 852 downwards.
GCGGCCGTCCGCCACCACCGCCACCGCCCCCGGGGCGCGCTCCGCCCACCGCTCGAAGCGCTCGTGGACCGCCGGCCCCAGCGGCGGGATCAGGGGCGCCTCGCCCCACTCCCGCAGCACCCGCTCGCGCTCCTCGTCCGACAGCAGCTCGGCGGCGCCCAGCGGCCGGTCGCCGGCGGCGGCGAGCCACTCCAGGAGCCGGGCGTAGTGGTCGAGGAGCCGCTCCACCGCCTCGCCGCCGAGGTGCGCGCGGGCATGGTCGGCCAGGAAGAGGAGGTCGTCGCCCATGGGCGCGACGCTGAGCGTGAGCGGGTAGTTGGTCTGGTCGCGCTCGGGCTTGCCCGCGATGGAGAGGGCGCGCTCGCCCCTGCCGAGGCCGCCGTCCTCCACGGGCTGGTTGTTGAAGACGAAGAGGGTGTCGAAGAGGGGGGTCCCCACCGGGACCTCGCTCCAGCGCTGCACCTGCGTCAGCGGGGTGAACTCGTAGTCGCGCATCTCCGCCTGCCGCGCCTGCAGGGCGCGCAGCCACTCCACCGCGGGGCGCTCGTCCTCCACCCGCACCCGCACGGGGAGGGTGTTGATGAAGAGCCCCACGATCTCCTCCACCCCGGGGAGCTCCGGCGGCCGCCCCGAGACCGTGACCCCGAACACCACGTCCGCCTCGCCGCCGTAGCGGGAGAGGAGGAGCGCCCACGCGCCCTGCGCCAGCGTGTTCACCGTCAGCCCGTGCCGGCGGGCGGCCGCCCGCAGCCGCTCCGTCGCCTCCGGCCCCAGCGTCCGCTCCACCCGGGCGTAGCCGGCCGCGGCGGCGCCGTCGCCGGCCGGCCGCTCCAGCCCCAGCTCGGTGGGCGA
>DASVWD010000191.1 GCA_036389795.1 Longimicrobium sp. | reverse complement strand
CGAAGTGCGAGGTGCGAAGTGCTAAGTGCGAGTGCGAAAGTGCGAAAGTGAGCGAAGCCCTTCCTCCGGATCCGGAAGAAGGGCTTCGACCCGAGTGGAAGCTGAAGTGCAGCGCGGAACCCCGGTAAAGTACCCTCTCCCGAAGTTGGGAGAGGGTGGCGACGCGGTAGCGGCGCCGGGTGAGGGCCTACCCGCGGTCGCGCCTGGTCCTCACGCACCTCGCACTTCGCACTCTTCTCACACCCCCACCGCCTCCTCCGCCGGCTCCGCGGCCACCCCGGCTTCCGCGCGGCGGAAGACGAGGTGCGCCGTGCCGGGGGCGCGGTCGACCACCACCGTGTCGCCGTCGTCGAACTCGCCCTCCAGCACGTGCATGGCCAGCGGGTTCTGCACCAGGCGCTGGATGGCGCGCTTGAGCGGCCGCGCGCCGTACGCCGGGTCGTACCCCTCCTCGGCGATCAGCTCTTTCGCGGCGTCGGTCACCTTGAGCGTGATCTTGCGCTCGGCCAGCAGGGCGGCCAGGCGCTTCAGCTGCAGGTCCACGATGGTCTTCAGCTCGCCCCTGCCCAGCGGCGCGAACACGATCACGTCGTCCACCCGGTTCAGGAACTCGGGGCGGAAGTAGCGCCGCATCTCGGACAGCACCGTGTTCTCCACCTCGTCCCGCACCGCGGGGTCGTCCATCCGCCCGGCGCGCTCCAGGATCAGCGGGCTGCCGATGTTGCTGGTCATGATGATGACCGTGTTGCGGAAGTTCACCGTCCGACCCTGGCTGTCCGTCGCCCGCCCGTCGTCCAGGATCTGCAGCAGGATGTTGAAGACGTCGGGGTGCGCCTTCTCGATCTCGTCGAAGAGCACCACCGAGTACGGGCGCCGCCGCACCGCCTCGGTGAGCTGGCCCCCCTCCTCGTAGCCCACGTACCCCGGCGGCGCGCCGATCAGCCGCGACACGGCGTGCTTCTCCATGTACTCGCTCATGTCGATGCGCACCATGGCGTCCTCGTCGTCGAAGAGGAACTCCGCCAGCGCGCGCGCCGTCTCCGTCTTCCCCACGCCCGTGGGGCCCAGGAAGATGAAGCTCCCGATCGGCCGGTCGGGGTCCTGCATCCCCGCGCGGCTCCTGCGCACCGCGTTCGCCACCGCGCTGGTGGCCTCGGGCTGGCCGATCACCCGCTCGTTCAGGTGCTCGTCCAGGTGCGCCAGCCGCTCGCGGTCGCTCTGCAGCATCCGGGAAACGGGGATCCCGGTCCAGCGCGCCACCACCTCGGCCACGTCGTCGGCGTCGACCTCCTCCTTGAGGAACTTCGACTCCTTCTGCAGCTCGGCCAGGCGCAGGTCGGCGTCGGCGATCTCCTTCTGCAGCGCGGGGATGGTGCCGTACTGCAGCTCGGCCGCGCGGTTCAGGTCGCCGGTGCGCTGGGCGCGGTCCAGCTCCACCTTCAGCTCGTCGAGCCGCTCCTTCTTCTGGCGGATCGCGCCGATGGCGTCCTTCTCGGCCTGCCAGCGCGCCTTCATCCCCGAGCTCCGCTCGCGCAGGTTGGCCAGCTCCGCCTCCAGCCGCTCCAGCCGCTCGCGGCTCTCGGGGTCGGTCTCGCGCGAGAGCGCCTGCTTCTCGATCTCGAGCTGCATGATGCGGCGCTCCACCTCGTCGATCTCCTGCGGGAGCGAGTCGATCTCGATGCGCAGCCGGCTGGCCGCCTCGTCGATCAGGTCGATCGCCTTGTCGGGGAGGAAGCGGTCGCCGATGTAGCGGTTCGAGAGCGTGGCCGCCGCCACGATCGCCCCGTCGGTGATGCGCACCCCGTGGTGCACCTCGTAGCGCTCTTTGAGCCCGCGCAGGATGGCGATGGTGTCCTCCACGCTCGGCTCGCCCACGAACACGGGCTGGAAGCGCCGCTCCAGCGCCGCGTCCTTCTCGACGTACTGCCGGTACTCGTCGAGCGTCGTCGCCCCCACCACGCGCAGCTCGCCGCGGGCCAGGGCGGGCTTGAGCATGTTGCCGGCGTCGGGCGAGCCCTCGGTCTTCCCCGCGCCCACGATGGTGTGCAGCTCGTCGATGAAGACGATGAACTTCCCCTCGGAGCTGGTGATCTCCTTGAGCACCGCCTTCAGGCGCTCCTCGAACTCGCCGCGGTACTTGGCGCCCGCCAGCATGGCGCCGATGTCGAGCGAGATCAGCGTCTTGTCGCGTAAGCCCTCGGGGACGTCGCCGTGGACGATGCGCTGGGCGAGGCCCTCCACGATGGCCGTCTTCCCCACGCCGGGCTCGCCGATCAGCACGGGGTTGTTCTTGGTGCGGCGGGAAAGCACCTGCACCACGCGGCGGATCTCCTCGTCGCGGCCGATCACCGGGTCCAGCTTGCCGCGCCGGGCCCGCTCGGTGAGGTCGGTGGAGAAGCGCTGCAGCGCCTGGTACTTTTCCTCGGGGTTCTGGTCGGTCACGCGGTGGGCGCCGCGCACCTGCTCCAGCGCCTCCAGCAGCGCCTTGCGGCCGGCCCCCTGCGCGCGCAGCAGGTCGCGCACGGCGAAGCCCTTCTCGGCCAGGCCCAGCAGCAGGTGCTCGGTGGAGACGTACTCGTCCTTGAGCCCCTGCGCCTCCTTCTCGGCCTGGTCGAGCACCTGGTTCAGCTCGCGCGAGATGGTGGGCTGGGCGCCGCTCTGCTTCGGCAGCCGGGCGGCCGCCGCGGCGACCCCCGCTTTCAGCCCCGTGACGTTGACGCCCACCTTCTGGAGGATGGGGACCACGATCCCCTCTTCCTGGTCGAGGAGCGCGCCCAGCAGGTGCACGTCCTCGATCTGCGGGTTCCCCGCCTGGCGCGCGACGTTCGCCGCCTCCTGCAGGGCCTCCGCCGATTTGACAGTCAGCCGGTCGAAGTTGATCATCGTTCTCCTAAGTCCCGATTATTCAGCGATTTACCTCCAGCCCGGGGATTCCCTGCGCCTGCGGGGTTTTCCGCCGCCGGCAGGGACGCGCGAGGGTGCGCGCCGGGCGATGCTGCCGGTGGAAAAAGGAAGTTCCGTGCCTGGAAACGCATGCCATTTCGTCAGGGAAGGCCGATCCGGAGGAAGGCGACTGCGATCGGGGAGGATGGCGGCAGATACGCGATTCCTGCGTGCACTCGACGGCGCGTTTCGTGCGGCCGTCCGGGCCTGCGCCGCCTCGCCCGCCTCCGCCGCGGGAGGTGTGCGCCAGCCCACCCGCGCGCCGGGAGGTCAGCGTGAGGATCGCATCGCCGTGCCGCGCCCGTCACGAGGCCGGCGCCCGCGCCTGCTGCCGCGTCGCCTGAGCGTCCGCGGGGCCGCACGCCGTGCACCGGCGCGCGGCCCCTTTCTTCCCACTCAGTGGAGGAGGTGCACCATGAGCAGGGCCATTCGCGCCACACGGATCTCGCTCTTCGCCCTGGCGGTGGCCGGGGCGCTCGGCTTCGGCGCCTCGGCGGCGCTCGCGGACACGCGGCCGTGCCCGCTCACCGCGATCGGCACGTGCGGCAACCTGGCGCGGTGCCAGGACATGTGCGCCGCGGCGGGCGGCGACGTCTCGGGGGCGGCCTGCAACAACGGCTGCTGCTTCTGTCCCGGCGCGGGGGTCTGAAGCTCGCGCCGCGGCCCCGTCGTGTCCGGCCGCGGACGCGGCCCGTCCACCCTTCCGACCCGGGAGCAGCCATGTACGCGGCCACGGTGAAGCTCCGCAACGTGACGTTCGGCGCGCTGACGATCGCGGCGCTCGGCTTCGGCGCCACCTCCGCGCTCGCCGGCCCCGCGCCGGCGCAGTGCACCGATCCCAGCGCGCAGGGCACCTGCCAGTCGCAGTCGGACTGCCGGAAGATCTGCAACCGGCTCTCCAACGGGCTGATCCCGTTCTGCGACACGCAGACGCAGTGCTGCACCTGCCAGAAGCTGTAACCGCTCCGGCACGGAGAACGACGAGCCCCCGCCGCGCTGCTTCGCGGCGGGGGCTCCTCGGCTCGCAAGGCGGACCCGTCGGTCCGCGCACCAGGCTCAGTACGCTGCCTGCGGATACTGGGGCGGGCACCCGCCGCTGCAGTAGATGTCCTCGCTCGGCAGGCAGATGTCGATGCAGGTGCAGACGTCCGGCCAGGACATGCCGTCGGGCTGGGCGTAGCTGGAGGTCTGCATGAGCGAGGAGGTCTCGAACGAGCTGACCTGGAGCTGGTCGAGGTTGAGCGTCATGGCGTTCTCCTTGGGGCAGGTGGGGGAGGATGAGACCGGCGGGTGCACGAATCTCATACGACCCCGCCTTCTTCCGCAAGATCGTGTCGGCAAACGGGTTCAACGCGCCATAACGGTCCCGAGGCTCTGGAATGGAAGCTTCCGCCACGGTCCCTGAAACCCGAGCCCCCGCCGGCAAGCTCGCGACGGGGGCGAAGGAGTCGATCAGGTGGTCGAGCCGGGACGGAGGATCACCGTCCGCCGGCCATGCGACGTCGGGGTTGAGACCCCTCCATCTGCTGGGTGGGGAGAGGGGGCGCACTCTCCGGGTGCCGGGTGACGGCGACGTAGTCGAGGTCCAGCTCGTTCAGGTACGCGTCCGCCGCTGCGCGCAGCTCGTCGGTGTGGCCGTGGCGCTCCCACATGTCCTGGATTTCCCTGGCCGCTTCGGCATTCTCCTTCATGCGCTGATGGAACCGGGTCCCTCGCAGCTTCTCGATACTCTCCTCGACCAGGGCGGGATCTCGCTCTTCATCGAGGTAGAGGGGCAAGGGATGAGTGTCACTGAAGGGCGCCACCAGCCCGTCGAGCAGTTCCAGCGCGCTCAGCCAATCGTCCTGAACCTCCTCGTTTCCGGGAGCAACGAGCAGGTCCAGCTCTTCGGGCGTGAAGCGAGTGTAGGTGGTTCCGTGCGGCATTGGATCACCTTCCTTCCAGGATCGCCAGTGCTTCCAGCCGGGAAGTCGCCGCCGACGGGCCCGTAATCTCGTCGAGAACGAGAGCGCGGAAAGCCGGATCTGCATGGTTGTCCGCGAAGAGCAGATCGAACTCGGCTTCGGCGAGGTCGGGAATCAGCACTTCGCGGGAGCCTCGCCGGGCCGAGTTCCTCCGCAATGCGCGCTCGGCGAGATCCCGGTCATGTCCACACGTTAGACAACGGGATAGAAGAATTCAACCGGACACCTCCGGCAGACGCGCCGAAGCCGTGCGGCCGTCACGTCGTCCAGCCTCTTCGCTTCCTTCTGCTTCCTCACCCCTACCACCAGGCTCTTGCGGAGGTCGCGGACGAACCTGTCCCAGGAATCACGGTGCAGCCAGGGCAGGTAGAGGTCTTCGTAAATATGGTATGGACTGGACGACTTCGGATTGGTACCCGGCGGCGGATAGAACTCCTCCGCCAGCCAGGCGTAGTGCACGCCGCCGTAGAAGTAGTGGTTGATGATCCACGCGAGCGCCGGGACCGTTCCGTAGCAGTAGCGGGGCATGAGGAGGGTGGGCGGGACGGGAAAGTGGACAAAGTGCACGAGAAGATGGGGCGGGCCTCGCGCCGCCGCAAGGCCCGCCCCGCCCCAATCTCCTCTTCCGACCTCCCGGCCCGATCACACCACGCGCGTCTTCCACCTCCCGCGGCGGAAGAGGAGGGCGCTCGCCACGGCCAGCGTGGCGTGGGCGATGGTGATGGAGACGAACGCGCCCATCGGCCCCAATCCGAAGACCACCGCGAGCGCGTACGCCAGCGGGATCTCGAAGAGCCAGAACACCACGAAGTTCAGCAGCGTGGGCGTCCAGGTGTCGCCCGCGCCGTTGAACGACTGCGAGATCACCATCCCGTAGGCGTAGAAGAGGAAGCCGCTCGCCACCACGCGCAGGCACGCCGTGGCGTGGCGCGCCACCTCGGGGTCGGCGGTGAAGGCGCCCACCAGGGTGCCGGCGAACGCCACGAAGACGAGCCCCACCGAGCCCAGGAAGCACAGGTTGTAGAAGCCCGCCTTCCACACCGCGGCCTCGGCGCGCTCCGGCTTCCCCGCGCCCAGGCCCTGGCCCACCAGCGTGGCCGCGGCGTTGCTCAGGCCCCAGCTCGGCAGCAGCGCGAAGATGATCACCCGGATCCCCACCGTGTACCCGGCCAGCGCCGCGCTGCCGAAGGTGGCGATGATGCGCACCAGCCCCACCCAGCTCGTCGTCCCGATCAGGCTCTGCAGCGTGGCCGAGGACGACAGCCGGGCGATGCGGGCCATCACCCCGGCGTCCAGCCGCAGGTGCCGCCGCCCCACCCGGATGTGCCGCCCGGGGCGGGTGAGCTGCCAGAGCGCCATGGCCGCCCCGCTCCCGCGCCCGATGGTGGTGGCCACCGCCGCGCCGGTCACGCCCAGCTCCGGGAACGGGCCCGCGCCGAAGATCAGGCACGGCCCCAGGAAGATGTTGATCAGGTTGGCGAACCACAGCACGCGCATGGAGATGGCCGCGTCGCCCGCGCCGCGGAAGACGGCGTTGGCCACGAACAGCACGATGATGGTGGCCTCGCCGCCCAGCATCACGCGCGCGTAGCCGAGCCCGGTGGCGATCACCTCCGGCGAGGCGCCCATGAGCGCCAGGAGCCGCGGCGCGAGCAGCACCCCGGCCGTCCCCAGCACCGCCGACACCAGCAGCGCTAGCGCGATCCCCTGCACGGCCGCCGTGGCCGCCGCCTCGGGGTCCTTCTCGCCGATCCGGCGCGCCACCACGGCGGTGACGCCGATGGAGAGCCCGATCCCCAGCGCGTAGACGAAGGTCAGCAGACTCTCGGTGAGCCCCACCGCCGCCACCGCCTCGGCCCCCAGGCGGGAGACGAAGAAGATGTCGGTGAGCGCGAAGACGCTCTCCATCGCCATCTCCAGCACCATGGGGACGGCCAGGAGGAGGATGGCGTGGCCGAGCGGGCCGGTGGTGTAGTCGTGGTGCGCGGAGCCGCGCAGCGCCTCGCGCACCGAACGCCAGAAGCCAGGCGCCGGCGCGCCCGCCGCTTCGGCGGGAGCGAGGTCGAGCGGAGTAGACATGGGGACCCGAAAACCGTTGTGCCCCCGCCGGCCGCGCGAGCGGGAAAGCTCGCGCGGGTGCGCGGGGTGCGTGATCGAACAGGGTTCCGGGAGGAAGCCGCCGGCCGCAGGTGCGCCGGCGTCCGTGGGTGCGGGTTGGGGAGGACCTCCCGGAGATGCTGCCCTACCCGATCAGGCTGCCTTCATCGGCTCTCGGTCTGGCTGGTGGAAGGAGTCCCGGGGGCGCGGAGGCGGACCGCCGCGACCGGGGGCGCCAAGTATTGCGCCTCCCTTCCCGATGGTCAAGGCCCGCGATGGCGGGCCGGCGGTGGATCTCCGGAATCGTACCGGCTCCGGAAAACATCAGGTTTCACGCAGAATCAGCAGAGTTAGCGGAGTAGTTCTCTGCTGACTCTGCTGACTCTGCGTGAGAAACAAAATTTTTTATTCCGTCCCGGCGAAGATCGACAACTGCGGCTCCCAGGATTCTCCCGGCTCCGCGGAGGCGGCGGGGCCGGGCTCGCGCGCGTGGACCCGGGCGAGCGTCTCCTCCATCAGCCGCTGCTGCCGCCCGAGCTCGCGGGCCAGGGGGAGGTGGATCGGCCGCTCGCCAGTTTCGTCGGGATACTCCCAGAGGCCGTTGGGGCAGTAGCGGTCGTCGTTCCACCCCGGGTGGCTGACGATGGGATAGAGGCAGATCCCCTCCAGCGGCACCCCGCGGCGGAGGGCCGCGCGCGCCTCCCTGCACACGTAGCGCAGCCACGTGGCGCGGACGTCGCCCTCGATCCCCGTCTCGGCCACGAAGAGCGGGCGCCGGTAGCGCGTCCAGACCTCGCGCAGGATCTCGCGGAAGGGTCGGTAGCCGGGGTGCCCGGGCGGGATCCACCCCTGGCGATGGATCCACTGGTTGTGGACGTAGTAGTTGACGCCCACCACGTCCAGGTACCGCGGCGCGCCGCCCAGCTCCGGCATCTCGAGCCCCGCGAGCATGTCCCACGCCTCGTACTGCGCGCGGGTGTACGCCGCCGCGATCCTCCGGTCGCGCGGGCGCCCGGGGGCGGGCAGCACGTGGATGGCCGGGTCGACGTGGGCGATGCGGGCGCGCGGGTCCACGCTCCACACCGCCTCGATGGCCTCGATGGCGGCGCGCACCAGCTGCGCCTTGAGAGCGCGCGCCTGGCGGCGGCCGAACGGGTGGAAGTACCCCGCGCGCCCCGCCGCCCAGGAGAAGAACGAGATCTCGTTGACCGGGACCCAGAAGGGGACCTGGTCCGTCTCTCCCGCCACCACCTCGGCGGCGGCCCGCGCGAAGCGGGCGAAGCGCCGCACGAACTCCGGCCCGCGCAGGTCCAGCCAGTCGGGCCAGCCGTAGTGGCACAGGTCCCACATCACCTGCACCCCGGCGGCGCGGGCCGCGCGGACCAGGGGGAGCGCGCTCGCGAAGTCGTACCGCCCCGGCGTTCTCTCCACCAGGTGCCAGCGGAAGCCGTCGCGCGCGGCGCGGATCCCCACTTCGCGGAGCCGCCGGTAGTCGGCCTCCGCGTGCCGGTCGTGCCCGCTGGCGGCGATCACGTCCACCCGCCGGCCGCCGCGCAGGAGGCAGGTGGAGCACTCGAACCCGCCCAGGAAGAAGCTGCGGAACAGCCCCTCCATCGGCGCTTTAGTCCCCCGCGGCCGCGGCGGCCGGCCGGGCGCCGCCGCCCCGCGCCCGGACCGCGGCGGGGCGGGCCGGCGTCGCCCCGGTGATCCGGGCGTAGGTGGCGAGCGCCTGCGCCACCACCTGGTCCATGTTGTAGTACCTGTACGTCGCCAGCCGGCCCACGAACCACACGCCGGGCGTCTCGTCGGCCAGCTCGCGGTAGCGCCGGTACAGCTCGGCGTTCTCGGGGCGCGGCACCGGGTAGTACGGGTCGCCGCCGTCGCAGGGGTACTCGTAGACGATGCTGGTCTTCGGGTGCTCCTGCCCGGTGAGGTGCTTGAACTCGGTCACCCGCGTGTAGGCGTGCTCGTTGGGGTAGTTCACCACCGCCACCGGCTGGAAGCGGGGCGCGTCCACCGTCTCGTGCCGGAAGGTGAGCGAGCGGTACGGCAGCTTCCCGAAGCGGCAGTCGAAGAACTCGTCGACGGGGCCCGTGTAGACCATCTCCCGGTAGGGGACCACGCCCTCGATCTCGCGGTAGTCGGTCTGCAGCATCACCTTGATGTTGGGGTGCGCCAGCAGGTTCTCGAACATGCGGGTGTACCCGTGCAGCGGCATCGCCTGGTAGGTGTCGGTGAAGTAGCGGTCGTCGCGGCTGGTGCGCGCCGGCACCCGCGCCGTCACCGCCGCGTCCAGCTCCGACGGGTCGATCCCCCACTGCTTGCGCGTGTAGCCGCGGAAGAACTTCTGGTACAGCTCGCGCCCCACCTTGCTCACCACCACGTCCTCGGCGGTGCGGAGCTCCTCGCGCGGCTCGGCCAGCGAGGCGAAGAACTTTTCCAGGTCGAACGAGCTCAAGCTGAGCCCGTAGAGCTGGTTGACGGTGGTGAGGTTGATGGGGATCGGCACCAGCTGCCCGTCGACGCTGGCCAGCACCCGGTGCTCGTACGGCCTCCACGCGGTGAAGCGCGAGAGGTAGTCGAAGACCTCGCGCGAGTTGGTGTGGAAGATGTGCGGCCCGTAGCGGTGGACCAGGACCCCGTGGTCGTCGTAATGGTCGTACGCGTTGCCGGCCACGTGGTTGCGGCGGTCCACCACCAGCACCTTCTTCCCCGCGCCGGCGGCCAGCCGCTCCGCGATCACGCTCCCCGCGAACCCCGCGCCCACGATCAGGTAGTCGAACACATCACTGCTCCAGCTTGGGGAACGGTTGAAGCCCACCTGAATCATCCAGATCCATCTCTTCCGATCCGACCGAACCCCCTTTGGTCTCACACAGAGACGCAGAGACACAGAGAACTTCTGCGAGTTGTTGCCGTCTCTCTGTGTCTCTGTGCCTCTGTGTGAGTCATGCTGTTGATCAGTCCGCTCCCACCAGCGCTCCTCCCCCGATTGGACGGACGCGCTCCCGCTCTCTCCGGTCCACGCCGCCCCGGCGGGCGGAGACGACCTCCTCCACCCGCGCGCGCATCTCGCCCCAGGTGCGCTCCCACGAGGTGCGCGCGAGCGCCGCGTCCACCCGCTCCAGCCACGCGGCCCGCGTCTGCGGATCCTCCCGCAGCGCGGCCTCCACCGCCGCGACGGTCTCCTCCACGGTCGCCGCGATCCGCACCAGCCCCGGCTCGCCGTAGGTGCGCACCACGTCGTGGATCGGGGTGGAGACCACGGGCCTGCCGGCGGCCAGGTACTCCGGCGTCTTGGTGGGGCTGACGAAGCGGGTGGCCTCGTTGCGGGCGAAGGGGAGGAGCGCCACGTCCCACCCGGCGATCCAGGCGGGGAGCTCGGCGTAGCCCCGCGGCCCGGGGTAGTGGAGGTTGGGCAGGCGCGGCAGCTCCGCGGGGTCGATCTTCACCACCGGCCCCAGCAGCACCAGGTGCCAGTCCGGCCGCGCCTCGGCCACGCCGCGCACCAGGCCGGCGTCGAGCCGCTCGTCCAGCACGCCGAAGAAGCCCAGCCGGGGGCGCGGGACCGCCGCCTGGTCCGCCGGCTCGGCCAGCCCCTCGCGCGCCCGGGCGAAGTGGGCGAAGTCGATGCTGCTGGGGAAGAGGTGCACGCCCGGGTGGCGCCCGCGCTTGGCCTCGTACAGGCTGGCCCCGCCCGTGAACACCAGGTCCGCGCGCCCGAGCAGCTCCTCCTCGCGCGCCAGCAGCTCCGGCGGCGCGCCGCGGAAGGCGGAGAGCTCGTCCATGCAGTCGTAGACGGTGGCGAGCGGGCGCAGGTGCCGCGTGAAGGCGAGCGCCATCGGCGTGTAGTACCAGAGCACGAAGTCGAGCACCCCGTACTCCGCCAGCAGCACGTCCAGCAGGCGCCGCTGCTCGCGCTCGGCGGCGTCGCGGTCCAGCCCGTGGGGGAGGTGGGGGACGGCGACCGTCACGTTCTCCCCCCGCGGCCGCGTCTCCAGGCGGGGCCGCTCCGCCCCGAAGACCGGCTCCTCGACGAAGAACACCCGCCCCTCCCGCGCGAAGCGGCCGAGCAGGTGCTGCGGGCGCTGCCAGACGAAGTCCCAGCGCAGGTGCGAGAGGCAGACGAGGTCCACGGCGGAGGGCGGTCCGCCGAGCGGATGGCTGTTCAAGGATTGGGTCCAGGCAAGCGGTGACGGTGCCGGGCCGATACTACGGGTCCCGGGATCTCCCACGCGGACGAACTCCCGCGCCCGTCCGAAAGAGGCGGGACGGGCGGGGCTGGCCGGCGGCGCTTCGCGGGAGACGGACCCGCCGGGGGGCGAACCCCGGTTGCAAGCGGCATGCCCCGGAGTGGACACAGGTGACAGAAAACGGGGAACAGCCGTCGGCTGTTCCCCGTCCCCCTGAACCCTGTCGCCCGTGGTCGGCGCCGCCGGGCGGTCTCAACCAGCCGCGGCGCGCTCCCTCGTCTCTTCCTCCTCATCTCCCAGCAGCCGCGCCGCCTCCCAGCCCAGGATCGCCTGCTTGCGCGCGGTGCCCCACCGGTAGCCGCCCATCACCCCCAGCTTGCGGATCACGCGGTGGCAGGGGATGGCGAAGGCCACCGGGTTGCGCCCCACCGCGTTGGCCACCGCCCGCGCCGAGCCGGGCGCGCCGGCGGCATCGGCCAGCGCCTCGTAGGTGACCAGCGCGCCGGCCGGCACCCGCAGCAGCGCCTGCCACACGCGCACCTGGTGGTTGGTCCCCTGCACGAAGAGCGGGAGCGGCCGCTCGTCTCCCTGCTCGCGGTCGAAGATCCGCCGCGCGGCGTCCGCGGTCGCCCGCGGGTCCTCGGCCAGGCGGGCCAGCTCCCACCTCTCGCGCAAGTCCTCCAGCGCCTCCCCGCCGCCGTCCTCGTCGACGAAGGCGAGGCCGCAGACGCCGCGGTCGGTGGTGGCCAGCAGCGCGGTGCCGAACGGCGTCTCGTGGAAGCCGTAGCGGATGGCCAGGCCGGCGCCGCGCAGCTTGTACTCGCCGGGGGTGACGGCCTCCAGGGAGACGAACAGGTCGTGCAGGCGCCCGGGGCTGGAGAGGCCGGCGTCGTAGGTGGCCTCCAGCACCGAGCGGCACTCCTCCAGGCGCCGCTTGGCGTGCTCGACGGTGAGGAACTGGAGGAAGCGCTTGGGCGAGATCCCCGCCCAGCGGCGGAAGAGCCGCTGGAAGTGGAACTCGCTCAGGTGGACGCTCCGCGCCACGTCCTCCAGCCGCGGCTGCTCGCGGTAGTGGCGCTCCAGGTAGCGGATCGCCTGTTCGATGCGCTGGTAGTCCGAAGTAGGCATGGTCCTGAGTCTCGCGGAAAAAGGTGACTGCTGCCAGGGACCGGGTCCGGGGACGCGGCGGCGCCGTCTCGTCTCCTTCGTTCACGTTGCGAAGGATAGCGCTGGACAACGGGGCCGACCACCCGGATCTTGCGGACATCACGCAATGGAATTCTGCCGAGGAGGGAAATGGACCCGGTGCTCTCGATCGACGGGCTGGAGACGCCCGCGGCGCTGGTGGAGGTGGAGCGGATGCGCGCCAACCTGCAGAAGGCGGGCGACTACTGCCGCGCGCACGGGCTGGCGTGGCGTCCGCACGCCAAGACGCACAAGGTGCCCGAGCTCGCCGCCGAGCAGGTGCGCGCGGGCGCCGTCGGCGTCACCGTGGCCACGCCGCGCGAGGCGGAGGTGATGGCGCAGGCGGTGGACGACCTCCTCCTCGCCTACCCGCCCGTCGGCCGCGCCAAGCTCGAGCGGTTGATGGCGCTGCGCGACCGGGTGCGCCTCACCATGGCGCTCGACTCGTCCGAGGCGCTCGGCGGCCTGGTGGCGGCGGCGCGCGAGGACGTCCGCCGCGTGGGCGTGCTGGTGGAGGTGGACGCCGGGATGCGCCGCGTCGGGGTGCAGACGCCCGAGGCGGCGGTGGCGTTGGCGCGCGAGGCGGCGGGGCTGCGGGGCGTCGAGTACCGCGGGCTGATGTTCTACCCCGGCCACGTCCGCGCCCACGTCCGCGAGCAGGACGCCGCCCTCGCCGCCCTCGCCGCCACGGTGCGGCGCTTCGTGGACGCGCTGGAAGACGCGGGGCTGGCGCCGGAGGTGGTGAGCGGCGGGTCGACGCCCACCTTCTGGCGCTCGCACGAGATCGGGGGGCTCACCGAGGTGCGGCCGGGGACGAACATCTTCAACGACCGCACCACGGCCGAGATCGGCGCCTGCGCGTGGGACGAGGTCGCCTACTCCGTCCTCGCCACCGTGGTCAGCACCGCCGTCCCGGGGCAGGCGGTGGTCGACGCGGGCTCCAAGGCGCTCGCCCGCGAGGAGCTGCGCGCCGAGGGCGGGGGATACGGCGCGCTCCTCGACCGCCCCGAGGTGGTGGTCAAGGCGGTCTCGGAGGAGCACGGGCTGCTCGACCTGTCGCGCACCGGCTGGCGCCCGCGCATCGGCGAGCGCGTGCGCGTGGTGCCGAACCACGTCTGCGTCTCGGTGAACCTGCAGGAGCGCCTCTGGGGCGTGCGCGGCGACGAGGTGGTCGCCTCCTGGGACGTCGCGGGGCGGGGGAGGGCGCCGCTCGCCGCCAGGGTGGAGCCCCCTTCCTGACGGTCCCGCCGCGCGCCGCCGGGCGGGTAGGCGGCGCGCGCGCTCCGGTGCTATATTTCCGCCACACGTCTCCCGACCGGCGCCTCCCGTCCGCGGTTCCTGCTTTCCTCCGATTCCCGCTCCCGGATGACGGACTACCTGGATCGGAAGTTCGACCTCGCGGACCCGGAGCTCGCGTCGGCGCTCGACGAGGTGTCGTTCTGGTCGTCGCGCTTCGGGCGGCTGCTCTTCGACCACCTCGAGCCGCGGAGGGGGATCACGGGGCTCGACCTGGGATGCGCCAACGGCTTTCCGCTCTTCGAGCTGGCGCACGCGCACGGGCCCTCGTGCCGCTTCGCCGGGGTGGACGTCTGGGCGCCGGCGCTCGAGCGCGCCGAGCGGAAGCGCCGCGTCCACGGCCTGCGCAGCGTCGCCCTGGCGCGGGCGGACGGCGCGCGGCTCCCGTTCCGCGACCGCAGCTTCGACCTGGTGGTGTCGAACCTGGGCGTCAACAACTTCGACGACCCCGCCGCCGTCCTCGCCGAGTGCGCCCGCGTGGCGAGGCCCGGCGCCCGGCTGGCGCTCGCGACCAACCTCGCCGGCCACATGGCCGAGCTCTACGCCGCCTTCCGCGAGGTCGTCGCCGGATTCGGCAGACCGGAGTACCTGGAGCGGCTGGCGGCGAACGAGGCGCACCGCGGCACGGTCGACTCGGTCCGCGCGCTGGTCGAGGACGCCGGGTTCCGCGTCGCCCGCGCGGCGCGGGACGCGTTCGCGATGCGCTACCTGGACGGCGGCGCGCTCCTGCGGCACTCGCTGACGGTGATCGGCTTCCTGGGCGGGTGGCGCGCGGTGGTGGACCCCGCCGACGAGCCGGCCGTCTTCGCCGAGCTGGAGCGGCGGCTGGACGCCCTCGCGGCGGAGCAGGGCGGGCTGCGCATGACGGTGCCGATGCTGTACCTGGAGGCGGTGCGCGCGTGAGGCGGACGGGATGAACCTCCTCTTCCGGATGCTGCGCGTCCTGGCCGCCTCGCTCTTCGGCCCGCGGCTGGACCCGCTGGACGAGTCGGTGGTGCGCTTCCGGGTGCTCCCGAACGACCTGGACGCCAACCTCCACATGAACAACGGGCGCTACCTGACCCTGATGGACCTGGGGCGGGTGGACCTGCTGCTGCGGGCCGGCGTCGTCCGCGTGATGCTGCGGCGGCGCTGGGGCGGCGTGGTGGCCTCGCTCACCATCCGCTACCGCCGGCCGCTGGGCCCCTTCCAGCGCTACGAGCTGCGCACCCGCCTGGTGGGGTGGGACGAGCGCTGGTTCTTCGTCGAGCAGCGCTTCACCCGCCGCGGCGAGCTGATGGCGCTGGCGCTGGTCAAGGTGCAGTTCCTGGGGCGGGAGGGGCGCGTCTCGCCGCAGGAGATGGCCGCCGCCGGCCCGTGGACGCTCGAGCCGCCCCCGCTCCCCCAGGCGGTCCTCGACTGGCAGGACGCCGAGAGCCGGCTGCAGCCGCAGGGGAGCCCGCGAGAAAGGCAGTATGAATCCGCAGGATCCTGAAGCGCTGGACGCCCGGCTGGAGCGCCTGGAGCGGCTGGTGGAAGACCTCCAGCGCCAGCTCGCCGCGCGCGCGGACGCTCCCGCCGCGACGCTGGAAGCACCGCCTTCCCGGGCTCGGGACGCGGTTTCGTCCGCACCGCCCGTGATTCCCGGCGCGGCGGCGGAGGCGCGCCGGCGGAAGGCGCGGCGGGCCGGGTGGACGGCGCGCATCAACTGGGATGGGCAGCTCTGGCTCAACCGGCTGGGGATCGCGCTGGTGCTGCTGGGGATCGCGCTCCTCTTCCGCTACTCGATCGAGCAGGGGTGGCTCACGCCCGCGGTGCGCGTGGCGATCGGCGCGGCCGCCGGGGCGGTGCTCTTCGGGGCGGGCCTGCGGCTCGACGAGCGGCGGGGCTTCGGCGCGGTGCTGGCGGGCGGCGGGATCGCGGCGTGGTACACCACCGGCTGGGCCGCCTTCCACCTCTACGGGCTGATCGGCTACCTGGCCGCCTTCGCCGGGATGGTGGGGATCACGGGGCTGGCGTTCGGGATGGCGCTCCGGCGCGGCTCGCCGGCGCTGGGGATCCTGGGCGCCGTGGGCGGGCTGGGGACGCCGCTGATCCTGGGCGTCTCGTACGGCACGCCGCGCGGCTTCGCCCTCTACACCTCGCTGGTGCTGGCGTGGACGGCCGCCGTGCACCTCTACCGCGGCTGGAGAACGGTGCTGTGGACGGCGCACGGCTTCGGCTGGGTGCTCCTCTTCGTCTACGCCCGCCACGCCCCCGAGGTGCGTCTGGTCCCCGCCGACGCCTGGAGCGTGCAGGCGGCCGTCGTCTTCGCCTGGCTGGCGCTCGGCGCGCTGCCGCTGGCGAAGCGCGTCGTCGATTACCGCCGTGTGCAGCACGGGCACGAGCGCCACTGGAAGCACCTGGAGACGGCGCACTGGTACGCGCTGGCGCTCGTCCCCCCGCACGCGGCGCTCGTGGTCAGCGCGGCCGTCTGGCACCCGCAGCCCGAAGCCTGGGGGTGGTGGGTGATCGCCGTGGCCGGGGCGTACGCCGCCGCCGCGTGGGCGCTCTACCGCCCCGACCACCGCATCGCGCGGGCGCTCCTGTTCACCGCCTCGCTGCTGCTGTCGGTGGGGTGCGTGGCCGCGCTCGACGGCGACGCGCTGCTGGTGTCGTTCGCCGCGCAGGCGCTGGCGCTGCACGTGGTCGCGCCGCGCGGGGGCGGCGTGCCGGCGCGGTGGCTGGCGCACAAGGTGTTCATCGCGGCGGCCGGCTGGATGCTCTTCCGCCTGGTGGAGAACGGCGACACCGACGCGCCGCGCGTGCTGGCGGACCTCTCCGTCCTGCTGGTGGGCTTCGCCGCCGCGTTCCTGGTGCGCTCGCGGCGGGAGCGGACGGCGTACCTCTACTTCGTGCACGCGGGGCTGCTGGGGTGGGTCTGGCGCGGGCTGGCGCCGCTGGAGGGCGGGCAGGGGTTCGCCACCATCGCCTGGTGCGCGTACGGGCTGGGGCTGCTGCTGCTGGGGCTCAAGCGCGGCTCCGCCGTGCTGGAGCGGACGGGGCTCGCCACGCTCCTGCTGGTCGTCGCCAAGCTGTTCCTGGTGGACCTGGCGGCGCTGCACGCCCTCTTCCGCGTGCTCCTCTTCCTCGGCTTCGGCTCGGTGTTCCTGGTGCTCAGCTACACGCTGCAGAACTGGTGGAAGGACGGGCGCCCGGCGGAGGGCGACAAGCGCCCCCACGCGCCCCCGGCCCGGTAGATGGCGGCGCCGCTCCGCCCACCGCCCTCGCCGCCCCCGCCCCCGGGGCTGTGCGAGACCTGCGCGAACGTGAAGGTGGTCGAGACGCGCAAGGGCTCGCGCTTCTACCTGTGCACGCTCTCGGAAGTGGACCCGCGCTTCCCGAAGTACCCGCGCATCCCCGTGGTGCGGTGCATCGGCTACGTCCCGGCCCCGGGCGGGGAGTCGGTCGGGGCCGCGGCGGCGGGGGAGGGAGAAGGATGAAGCTCCTGGCCGGGATCCTCCTCGCCGCCTCGCTCGCGGCGCCGGCGAAGCTGCTCGCCTGTTCGTGCGTGGGACCTCGCGACGAGGTCGAGGCCATGGGCCGCGCGCACGCCGTCTTCGCGGGCCGGGTGGCGTCGGCGCGCGTTGTCCGGGGGGCGCACGGGCTCCCGGAGCGGGTGGTCGCCTTCACCGTGCACCGCTGGCTGAAGGGCGGCCGCGGCCGAACCGTGGTCGTCCGCACGTGGCTGGGCGGCGGCGACTGCGGCGTTCCCTTCCGCGTGGGCCGCACCTACCGCGTCCACGCCCGCCATCGCGAAGACGGGCGGCTGTGGACGAGCCTCTGCATGGAGCCGTTCCCGTCGCTATCCCGCCTTCGTGCCGGGCGCGGGGCGCGGCTCGCCGCCGCGCGGAACGCGTCCGCGGCCCCTTCCTGCCCCGGGTGATCCCCTTGTCGTCCATCCGCCTGCTGTCGATCCAGGTCGCCCTCCCGCGCACGCACGGGAACGAGGGCGCGCGGGAGCCGCTGGACCGTGCGTGGACCACGGCGTTCTTCAAGGAGCCCGTCGCGGGGCCGGTGTGGCTCGGGCGCGCCAACCTGGCGGGCGACCGCCAGGCCGACACGAAGAGCCACGGCGGGCCCGACAAGGCCGTGCTGGCGTACGCCGCCGCGCACTACCCGCTCTGGCGCGCCGAGCTGGGGGTGGAGATGCCGTTCGGCGCCTTCGGCGAGAACTTCACCGTCGCGGGGCTGGACGAGGGGAGCGTCTGCCTGGGCGACGTCTACGCGGTCGGCGGGGCGAGGGTGCAGGTCTCGCAGCCGCGCATCCCCTGCTGGAAGATCGCGCGGCGCTGGCGGCGCAAGGACCTCTCCGCGCGCGTCCAGGCCACCGGCCGCACCGGCTGGTACCTGCGCGTCCTCGACGAGGGAGCCGTCGCGCCGGGCGACGAGTTCGGGTTGCTGGAGCGCCCGCACCCGGAGTGGACCGTCGCGCGCGCCAACCGGGCGATGTACGTGCTCCGCACGCGCGAGGCGGTGCTGGAACTCGCCGCCTGTCCCGCCCTGGCGCCCTCGCTCGCCGCGGGCCTGCGCCAGCGCGCCGCCGCCCCGCGCGACGGCGGCGACGACGGGCGCCTGCTCGGGCCGAACGAAGACTAGCCGCCGCCGTCCCCCTTGACGCCGCCGTGCGGCACGTCCATTTTACCCGTCCGTTTCGATCCTTAAGATGCAGATCCATCCCCCGGCCTGAATCCACGCGGGAGCGGTGCCCGCCCGCGCGACGCTCCCGACCGTGCCCACCTGCCTCTTCTTCGACGAGTCGGGGAACCTCGACTTCTCGCCCAACGGGTCGAGGTACTACCTCTTCGGCGTGCTGAGCACGGCCGACCCCGCGCCGCTCACCGTGGCGCTCACGGAGCTGCGCTACCAGATGCTGGGGGAAGGGCTGGAGCTGGAGTGCTTCCACGCGGCCGAGGACACGCAGGCGGTGCGCAGCCGCGTCTTCGCGCGCATCACCGAGGTCGGCGGCTTCGAGCTGGACGTGCTGGTGGCCGACAAGCGCCGCATGCGCGCCGAGCTGCACGACCCGCTCGAGTTCTACTCGTGCCTGGCGCCGGCGCTGCTCGACGCCGTGCTGCGCCGCCACGCGGACGGCGGCGAGCGGCTGGTGGTGGTCACCGACCGGCTCCCGCTGCAGCGCCACCGCAACGCCGCGGAGAAGTCGATCAAGAGCGCCATCCGCAACACGCTGGGCGCACGCCCGTTCTCGGTGGTGCACCACACCTCGGCGGCGCACGCGCTGCTGCAGGTGGTGGACTACTGCACCTGGGCCGTGCAGCGCAAGTGGCACCGCGGCGACGGGAGGTCGTACGAGCTGATCCGCCCCTGGATCCGGGGCGAGTACGAGGCGCTGGGGGAGATCGGGGGAGGGTAGGAAAGCGACCTCCCCGGCTACCCTGCCGAAGCAGGGAGAACCCCTTGGGTTCTTGTCACCGGGGAGGAACCTTTGGCCTGGAGCCGCCCGGAAGCCCGTGCGGCGATCTGGACGGAAACTAACGAGCCGCCGCCGGGCTGTCAAGGGTTCTGTTCGGGATTTCTTCGCCGGCCTGCCGCGCTCCCGCGGGGCTCACCCGGGGAGGGGGCTGCGCTCGCGGAAGTAGTCGATGACGGCCTGCCCGAGCGCCTTCGCCTTCACCCCCAGCGTCCCGCTCTTCATGATCCACCCCACCACCGGCACCGTGCCCATGAGCTCGGCCGCGACGGCGCCGAAGCCGCTCGCGGCCAGGCCGCGCAGGTGCCCCTTCACTGCCTCCTCGTCGAACCGCGCCACGCCGAACGCGGCGGCCACCTGGCGGATCATCACCATGTCGGCCGCGGTGAGGGCGAGCGCCGCGCCGGGGAGCCAGCCGGTCAGGTACGCCGTGGCCGCCCAGCGGTCCACGACCCGTTTCGCCTTCGCCTCGGCCTCCGCGCGGGTGCGGGGCGGCTGCCGGTCCGCCATCGTGCCCTCCTGGATCGAAGGAGCGTCGGGCTACTCGCGGCTGTACATCGCCTCCAGCTCGTACACCGCCTCGGCGGGGCCGATCAGGATCAGCGTCTCGCCGGGGTGGATGACGCGCTGGGCGTCGGGGTTCAAGGTGAAGCCGCCGTCGGGCTCGCGGATGGCCAGGATGCTCACGTTGCGCAGGCGCCTGAGGTCGCACCCGGCCACCGTCTGCCCGGCGAAGGGCGAGTCTTCGGGGACGGTGACCTGACCCACGTCGACCGAGATCTCGACGCCGAAGCTGAAGATCTCGTTGAAGAGGTCGTGCACCGCCGGCCGGAGCAGCGCCAGCGCCAGGCGGTGCCCGCCGATGGCGTCGGGGGTGACCACGCGGTCGGCGCCGGCGCGGCGCAGCTTGGGCTCGGAGGCCTCGGAGTTGGCGCGGGCCACGACCAGCAGGTGCGGGTTCATCCCCCGCGCGGTGAGCACGGCCAGTACGTTGCTGGCGTCGGAGTCGAGCGCCGCCACCAGCCCGCGGGCGTGCTCCACCCGAGCCGTCTTCAGCACCTCGTCCTGGGTGGCGTCGCCGATCAGGTGGGTGATCCCCTCGGCCAGGAACATCTCCTCCAGGGCCTGCGACCAGTCGATCACCACGAACGGCTCGCCGCGGGCCATCAGGTCGCGCACGATGCGGGTGCCGAGCCGGCCGTGCCCGCAGATCACGTAGTGGTCGCGCAGCCCCGCGAGCGACTGTCTCATCCTTCGCCTCTGCACGCTGGTCCAGAGCGTCTGCCCGAGCATCACCTCCACGGCGTTGCTGGCGGCCCAGGCGCCGATCCCCACCCCCAGCACGATCAGCATCATCGTGAAGACGCGCCCCGCCTGGCTCAGGGGGTGCACCTCCCCGTAGCCCACGGTGGCCACCGTGATGATGGTCATGTAGGCCGCGTTGAGCCACCCCATCCGCTCCAGCACGTGGTACCCCACCGTCCCGAAGCAGAGCAGCAGCACCAGCAGCAGGAGCGAGAACTGGAACTGCCGCACGGGGTCCGCCAGCGCGGTCCGGAAGCGGTGCGGCAGCGGGAGGGGAGAAGGCGCGCGCGCGGGCTGCCTCGGCGGGCGCCGCCGCCGGAGGGGCGTGCCGCCGGGCAGGGGCTCGAGGGGGAGGGAGCGGCGCTCTCGCGGCGGCACGTGGGCTCGCGTGGGCACTCGGGCGGAGTGGAGGCGCTCCCGGCGCGGGAGCCCGTGCGCGGAGTCTACGGCGCGCCGGGCCGCTCTACAAGGCGGCGTGCGCGCGGGCGGCGTCGCCCGGCCGTCAGAAGTAGCCCCCGCACTCCCACTCGCCCGGCGGCACCCGGTAGGTGCACTCGTTCATCCCCGGACCCACGTAGCGGAACGACAGCTCGTACCCGTTCGCGGTCCGCCTGTACTCGAGCGGGTAGGCCTCCTGCTCCCGGCGGGGGACGGCGAGCGCGTGCGCGGCCAGGTAGCGGGGAACCAGCTCCGCGAGCGCGGCGGGATAGGCGCCCTGGGCGGCGCGATACGCCGCGAGCGCCTGCATCACCGGGTCCGCGCGCCGGTAGCCGCGCTCCGCCTTCGGACCCTTGCCGGGCGGATCGCACGCGGCAAGGAGGAGCGTCGCCGCCAGCGTCAGAAAGACGAGCGCTCGTCGGCGCCGACGAGTGGTCTGCGTCCTCACGGCGCGGGCTCCGGCGCGAAGCTGCGCGTCGCCTCCACCGCCTTCCGGTACGCCGCGACCTGCCGCTCGACCTCCGCCGCGTCCCACCCGATCCCCTCCTCGCGCGCCATCCGCCCGGCCACGGCGCGGGCGGCGGAGAGGGCGCCGTCGGGCGCCTCCAGGAAGAGGTGGAGGCGGCGCGCGAGCAGGTCTTCCAGCGTGAGCGCCATCTCGGCGCGGACGGCGTGGGGGACCTCGGCCCAGACGTAGGGCTGGCCCTCGACGATGCGCCCGCCCAGGGCGCGGTCGGCGCGGACGGCGGCCAGCAGCGCGTCGGCGTCCTCGCCGTAGGCGCGCGCCAGGCGAGCGGCCACGTCCTCGCCGATCCCCAGCTCCGCGGCCTCGCGGGCGACGCGGGCGCGGAACGCATCCCACGGCTCGCGCGGGGCGCCGGGGAGGGGGAGGTCGGCCGTGGGGGAGACGCCGCTCTCCACGCCGTGCCGCTCGCGCAGCCGCCGCGCGGCGCGGTCGACCACCTGCTCGGCCATCACGCGGTACGTGGTGAGCTTGCCGCCGGCGATGTTCAGCAGGCCGGACTTGTCCCACCAGATCTCGTGCTCGCGCGAGGTGGCGCCGGCGGAGAGCCCCTCGCTCGCGCGGCGCTGCGGGGCGAGCAGGGGGCGGATCCCGGCCCAGGTGCTCACCACGTCCGCCTCGGTGAGCCGCGCGGAGGGGAAGATCGAGTTCGCCGAGTCCAGCAGGTAGCGCACGTCCTCGGGCTCGGCACGCACGTCGGCGGGCGAGCCGGCGTAGTCGGTGTCGGTGGTGCCCACGTAGGTGTGCCCGCCCCAGGGGAGGACGAACATCACCCGCCCGTCCCGCGGCGACTGGAAGGTGATGGCGTGCCGGTTTCCCACCCGCTCGCGCCGCAGCATCACGTGCACGCCTTTCGTCGGCCGCAGCCGCGCGGGGGCGGCGGGGTCGGCCAGGCGGCGCAGGGCGTCGCTCCAGGGGCCGGTGGCGTTCATGACCACGCGCGCGCGGACCTCGAACGCCTCCGCCGCCGGGTCCAGCCGGTCGCGGACGCGGGCGCCGCGCACGACGCCGCCGTCTTTGATGAACTCGACGACCTCGGCGTGGGGGACGACCGCCGCGCCGGCCTCGTGCGCGCCGCGCGCGTTGGCCAGGGTGAGCCGCGCGTCGTCCACCGAGGCGTCGTGGTAGAGGGCGGCGCCCAGCAGGCCGTCGGCGCGTAAGCCCGGCTCCTCGCGGCGGACACCCTCGGGGCCCAGCATGCGATGCCAGGAGATGTTGCGGAAGAGGGCGAGGGCGTCGTAGAGCCACATCCCCGCCTGCAGCTTCCAGAGCCCCGTGGGGCCGCCGCGGAAGACGGGGAAGAGGAAGGCGAGGGGGTGCACCAGGTGCGGCGCCAGCTCCAGCAGGCGGCGGCGCTCGGCGCTGGCCTCGAACACCAGGCGCAGCTCGAAGCTCTCCAGGTAGCGCAGGCCGCCGTGGATCAGCCGCGAGGAGCGGCTGCTGGTGCCCCGGGCGAAGTCGCCCGCCTCCACCAGCGCCACCCGCAGGCCCCGCCCGGCGGCGTCGCGCGCGGCGGCCGCGCCGGTGACCCCGCCGCCCACCACCAGCAGGTCCCACGTCCCCTCCGCGAGGGCGCGCCGGTGCGCGTGGCGCGCGGCCGCGGAAAAGGGAGGGAAGGCGTCCGTCATCCGGTCGCCGCGGCGGGGCTGCGCATCAGGCGGAGGGCGCGCCGCGGGCGGGCTCGGCCACGTCGGTGAAGCCCAGCGCCCGCAGCAGCGAGCTGAAGGAGACGTCGGTGTGGCTGAGGACGAAGACGCCCTCGAAGGTGGTGTCCAGGAAGGTGAAGTCGGTCTCGATCATCAGCCCGCGGACCTGCTGCGCCAGCCCCTCGCGCTCGCCCTCCAGCAGCTCGGGGGTGCCGATCATCACGCCCTTCCCCAGGAAGGTGCCCAGCACGCCCACGTACGCCGCGCAGACGATGTTCCCCATCTCCATGAGCGCCGAGCGCTCCAGCGCGCCCACGCCGGAGGGGGGATCGCCGCGGCGGAGCATGAGCGCCACCATGCGCAGCGCCGTCTCGCGGGCCAGGATCAGCGAGGCGCGCTCGCCGCCGCCCTCGGTGACGCCCATGATCGGGACGGCGACCACCACCAGCGCGTCGCTCCCCGGGAACGAGCCGGCCGTCTCCGCGTCGCCGCCCACCCACTGGATGCGCGGCACGGAGATCATCACCCTGAGCCCGGTGAGCGCCGAGAGGTTCGTGGCGGCGTGGCCCGCGCCGATGTTCACCACCTCGCGGATGGCGTCGAGCTGCCTGGGGGTCACGGGGTTGTCGGTCATCGCGGGGCGTCCGGTCGGGTCAGGGCGGCGTGGCGCACGGTGGCCGGAAAGATCTCACCCGGCGCGGGCCGCCGTCCAGCCCCCGCCGGGTGCCATTCACGTTTCGAACCCATCGGCGCACAGCTCAGAGCCGCGGCGGAGTCACCCCCACCTGCCCCTGGTACTTGCCCTTGCGGTCGCGGTAGCTCACTTCGGGCCCTTCGTCGCCCTCGAAGAAGATCACCTGCGCGATCCCCTCGTTGGCGTAGATCCGCGCCGGGAGCGGCGTGGTGTTGCTGATCTCCAGCGTCACGTAGCCCTCCCACTCGGGCTCGAAGGGCGTGACGTTGGTGATGATCCCGCACCTCGCGTACGTCGACTTGCCCACGCAGAGGGTGATGACGTTCCGCGGAATCCTGAAATACTCGACCGACCTCGCCAGGGCGAAGGAGTTGGGAGGGACGATGCAGATCTCGCCCTGGAAGTGCACGAAGCTCTTCTCGTCGAAGGCCTTGGGGTCGACGATGGCGTTGTTGACGTTGGTGAAGATCTTGAACTCGTCGGCCACGCGCATGTCGTAGCCGTAGCTCGACAGGCCGTAGCTGATGGTGCCCTGGCGCACCTGCGCGTCCTCGAACGGCTCGATCATGCCGTGCTCGCGGGCCATCCGCCGGATCCAGGTATCGGGGCGTATGCTCATCGCGGAACGAGACTTGAAGGGGGTGGAGGGCCTTTTCGCGCGCGGGGCGAACGGACGCCGAAAGCCGGGGTACCGGGAGCGGCCGGACGCGCCGGGAACGTACGCGCGGGGCGGGGGCGGGGCAAGGGCCGGAAACGACCGCCATTTCGCTTGACACTGCTCCCTCGCGGGCAGTATCTTGGCCCCCGGCTCCAAACAAGTGAAGGATTTCACAAGCTCGCTGGCGAGAGGCGCCGACGGATGCTGAAGCCGTACCTCCCCGTGCTGATCCTGCTGGCCGTGTCGGTGGCCAACGCCGTCTTCATGGTGGTGCTCTCAACGGTGCTGAGCCCGGGGAAGCAGACCAGGGTCAAGGCGGCGCCGTACGAGAGCGGGATGATCCCGCTGGGGAGCACGCGCGAGCGGTTCTCGGTGAAGTTCTACGTGGTGGCGATCCTGTTCATCGTCTTCGACGTGGAGACGGTGTTCCTCCTCCCCTGGGCGGTGTCGATGCGCTCGCTGGGGTGGACGGGGTTCGCCGCCGCGATGGTCTTCATCGTGATCCTCACGGTGGGGCTCGTCTACGAATGGAAGAAGGGAGCGCTGGAATGGGACTGAGCGACACGGGCGCGACCGATCGCGATAGCACGCTCCCGGTGGTCCACCAGGGCCCGCCGGGATCGCTGCAGAAGGAGTCGGCGGAGTCCGGGCTGGCGCAGGGCGGGATCTTCTCCGGCCAGCCGAGCTTCCTCACCACCAAGCTGGACGCGGTGGTGAACTGGGCGCGCATGAACTCGCTGTGGCCGATGCCGTTCGGCACGGCGTGCTGCGCCATCGAGATGATGGCCACGGCGGCCGCCCGCTACGACCTGGCCCGCTTCGGGATGGAGCGGATGAGCTTCTCGCCGCGCCAGGCCGACCTCTTGATCTGCGCGGGCCGCGTTTCTTACAAGATGGCGCCGGTGCTGAAGAAGATCTGGGAGCAGATGCCCAGCCCGAAGTGGTGCATCTCGATGGGCGCCTGCGCCAGCAGCGGCGGGGTGTTCGACGTCTACAGCATGGTGCAGGGGATCGACACCATCATCCCCGTGGACGTCTACGTCCCCGGCTGCCCGCCGCGCCCCGAGGGGCTGATGTACGGCATCCTCATGATCCAGGAGAAGATCCGCAACTCCGCGCCCACCAGCGAGGACGAGTGGAACGCCGTGGACGAGCTGCCGGAGACGGGGAGCTACCTCCCCGAGCAGGTGGTCAACCACATCACCGCGCCCTTCGGCAACTCGACCAGCCAGAACCGCGCGAGCGGACTGGTGTCGACGGGGGCGGTGGTGCGGGTGTCGGACCGGAGGCCGTGAACTGCGAGTGTTTTAGTCCTTAGTCCTTAGTGCTTGGCAACACCGGGCTCGCGCTAAGGACTAAGCACTAAAACACTAAGGACTTCTTCGATGAGCGACGGCGACGCATTCAAGAAGGGGCTCGAGGGGCTCGACCAGGGCCCCCGCCCCTCCGACGCCGGGGCGACAGGGGCGCCGCCCCCCGCGGGCGACCTCCCGCCGCACCCCAGCGTGGACGCGCTGCGGGAGGAGTTCGGCTCCGCGGTGCTGCGCCACGAGGTCACCGCGGGCGACGAGCACATCGTCTACGTCCCCGCGGAGCAGAACCTGGAGATCCTGGGGTGGCTGCGCGACACGCCCGGGCACCGCTACGACTTCCTGCAGGACCTCACGGCGGTGGACTACGGCGGCGGGCGGGAGATCCAGGTGGTCTACCAGCTCTGGTCGATCCCCAACCGGCTGAACCTCAGGGTCAAGTGCGAGCTCCCGCTCTCCGCCCTGGAGATCAGGAGCGTCTACCACCTCTGGCGCGCCGCCGACTGGCTGGAGCGCGAGGTGTTCGACATGTTCGGCGTGGTGTTCGCGGGGCACCCCGACCTGCGCCGCATCCTGATGCCGTACAACTACGCCGAGGGGCACCCGCTCCGGAAGGACTTCCCCCTGCGCGGGCGCTTCTCGCGCGCCGAGCAGACCCGGCGGGCGCTCTCGATGAAGACCGAGGACCACTACTCGCCGCGCGAGCTGGAGATCGCCGACCTGCTGGGGCAGGCGGTGCCCGACCCCTTCAACCAGGGGGAGACGGGCGGCCAGCAGGGGCAGTTCGGCGGCATGGGAGGGACGGGCTGAGATGGCGCTGAAACGGGTGGTCTACAACGTCACGCGCAACCCGGAGCTCGCCCCGGGCGGCGCGCTGGTGCACGCGCCGATCGTCCCGGTGGAGGGCGAGGCGTACGAGGTGCACGACGACATCGCCGGCGAGCACATGCTCATCAACATCGGGCCGCAGCACCCCGCCACGCACGGGGTGCTGCGCCTGGTGCTGGAACTCGACGGCGAGACGGTGGTGCGCTGCATCCCGCACATCGGCTACCTGCACTCCTCCTTCGAGAAGCTGGGCGAGTACCGCGACTGGAACCAGGTGGTGCCGCTCACCGACCGCATGGACTACCTGGCGCCGCTGATCTACAACTGCGCCTACGCCATGGCGGTGGAGAAGCTGATGGGGGTGGAGGTCACCGAGCGCTGCAAGGTGGTGCGGGTGATCTGCATGGAGCTGGACCGCATCTTCAGCCACCTGTTGTGGCTCGGCACCACGGCCATCGACCTGGGGGCGTTCACCGTCTTCCTCTACACCTTCCAGCAGCGCGAGCTGATCTACGACCTGCACGAGCGCTTCACCGGCGCGCGCATCACCACGTCGTCGACTCGGATCGGCGGGATGATGGCCGACCTGCCGGCGGGGTGGATCGACCAGCTCAGGGCGTTCCTGGACGGCTTCGTCCCCGTGCTCGACGAGTGCGAGACGCTGCTCACCAACAACGCCATCTGGATCGGCCGCACCCAGGGCGTGGGGACGATCTCGGGCGAGGAGGCGGTGAACTTCGGCCTCTCGGGCCCGAACCTGCGCGCCTCGGGCGTCGCCTACGACGTGCGCAAGGACCGGCCGTACTACGACTACGAGACGTACGACTTCGACGTCCCCGTGGGCGAGCACGGCGACATCTACGACCGCTACCTGTGCCGCGTGGAGGAGATGCGCCAGAGCGTGCGCCTCCTCCGCCAGGCGATCGACCGGCTCCCCGGCGGCCCGATCAACGTCGACGACCCACGCGTGATCCTGCCGCCCAAGACGGCGGCGATGAACGACATGGAGTCGATGATCCACCACTTCAAGGTGGTGATGGAGGGGGTGCGCGCCCCCGTCGGCGAGAGCTGGTTCTCGGTCGAGTCGTCCAAGGGCGAGCTGGGGATGTACGTGGTGTCCGACGGCGGCAGCAAGCCGGTGCGCTGGCGGGTGCGCGGCCCCAGCTTCATCAACATCGCCGCGCTGCCGCACATGATCGAGGGGGCGCTGCTCTCCGACGTGATCGCGGTGAACGCGTCGCTCGACATCGTGCTGGGGGAGATCGACCGATGACCCACGCGGCCGGCAGGGTGAGCGACCCGCCCCCCTCGTCGTGGCCCGAGGCGAAGCAGAACCCCGGCTTCGCGGGCGACACCGGCGAGTTCGCGAGCCTCACCGAAGATCAGGTGCGCGGCCTCTCCTACGTGGGCGTGCGTCCGCTGGACGGCGGGCACCCCTCCGTCGCGGGGACGCTCCCGTACCAGGTGGCCGGGAAGGATCCCGGCGCGCCGGTCTTCGCGGGCCCGTACGAGGAGCGGCTGCAGAAGGTGCTCTCGCGGTATCCGGACAAGATGGCGGCGCTCCTTCCGGCGCTGCACATCGCGCACGAGGTGCGCGGGCACCTGTCGCCGGAGACGATGGACGAGGTGGCGGAGCGGCTGGGGGTGCCGCCGGCGTACGTGCGGGGGGTGGCCAGTTTCTACACCATGTACAACCTGGGCCCGGTGGGGAAGTACCTGATCCAGGTGTGCACCAACATCAGCTGCCAGCTCTGCGGCGGCGAGGCGGTGCTGGAGGCGTTCCTGAAGCACACGGGGACCGAGCCGGGCGAGACCAGCGCCAACGGGCTGTGGACGGTGATCGAGGTGGAGTGCCTGGGCGCGTGCGGCTTCCCCACCGCGGTGCAGATCAACGAGCGCTTCTTCGAGAACGTGCGGCCGGAGGACGTGCCGCGGGTGCTCGAGGTGCTGACGTGAACGGAAAGTGCTGAGTGCTGAGTCCTAAGTGCTTAGTCCTTAGTGTGTTAGTGAACGGAAGGGCGCAGGCGCATAGGACTTGGCACTAAGGACTAAGGACTAAAGCACTCAGGACCGCAGTCCGACCAGAGCGACGAATGGCGTATCCCTACTCGCACCCGAGCGAAGTCCGGCTCATCTCGAAGTACTTCGGCGACCCCGAGGCGCGCACCCTTCAAGGGTGGGAGCAGCGGGGCGGCTACCAGGCGCTGCGCAAGGCGCTCCAGATGGACCGCGCGGCCGTCGTGCAGACCGTGAAGGACTCCGGGCTGCGCGGGCGCGGCGGCGCCGGCTTCGCCACGGGGCTCAAGTGGAGCTTCATGCCCAAGAAGGAGCCGGGCAAGCCCCACTACCTGGTCTGCAACGCCGACGAGAGCGAGCCCGGCACCTTCAAGGACCGCGAGCTGATGCGGTGGACGCCGCACGCGCTGGTCGAAGGCTGCCTGATCGGCTGCTACGCCATCCACGCCGAGCACGCCTACATCTACGTGCGCGGCGAGTTCTTCGAGGCCACGCAGATCATGGCGAAGGCCATCGAGGAGGCGTACGCGGCCGGCTACTGCGGCAAGAACGTCCTGGGCAGCGGCGTCGACCTCGACATCACGCTCCACATCGGCGCGGGCGCCTACATCTGCGGCGAGGAGACGGGGCTGCTGAACTCGCTGGAGGGGCGCCGCGGCGAGCCGCGCATCAAGCCGCCCTACCCGGCCATCTCCGGCGCCTTCCGCGGCCCCACGGCCGTCAACAACGTCGAGAGCCTGATCGCCGCCGTGCACATCGTGCAGAACGGCGCCGAGTGGTACAAGCAGTGGGGGACGGAGAAGAGCACCGGCACCAAGCTCTTCTGCGTCTCGGGCCACGTGAAGCGGCCCGGCAACTACGAGATGGAGATGGGCTTCAACTTCAAGGAGTTCATCTACGACGTCTGCGGCGGCACCCCGTCGGGGCGGCCGATCAAGGCGGTGATCCCGGGCGGCAGCTCGGTCCCCATCCTCACCGGCGACGAGCTGGACATCGGGATGGACTACGAGGCGATGGCGGCGGCCGGGACCATGCTGGGGTGCGGCTCGGTGATCGTGATGGACGACACCACCAACATCGTCAAGGCCGTGCGCCGCATGGTGGACTTCTACGCCCACGAGAGCTGCGGCCAGTGCACCCCCTGCCGCGAGGGGACGGCGTGGGCGGCCAAGATCCTGCGCCGCATCGAGAACGGCCGCGGCGAGCCCGACGACCTGGACACGCTGCTGCAGATCTCCGACAACATGACGGGGAAGACGATCTGCGTGCTCTCCGACGCGGCGGCCGCGCCGATCGTCTCCTCGATCGAGAAGTTCCGCGCGGACTACGAGGCGCTGATGAGGGGGCCGGCGCTCGCGTCGGCTTCGAACGTCGGCGCCCCGCTCGGCGTCCGCTGACCAGAGGAAAGCAAGCGTAGATGGCCGACGCGAACCCGACCCCCGCCCCCGAGACCGTCAACGTCACCGTCGACGGTATGGAGATCACCGTCCCCAAGGGGACGCGGATCCTGGACGCCTGCGCGATGGCCGGGGTGGACGTGCCGCACTACTGCTACCACCCGGGGCTCTCGGCGCCCGCGCAGTGCCGCATGTGCCTGGTGGAGGTGGAGAAGGCGCCCAAGCTGGTCCCCGCCTGCACGGGGACGGTGGCCGACGGCCAGGTGATCCTCACCGAGAGCGAGAAGGCGCTCAAGGCGAGGGAGGGGGTGCTGGAGTTCTACCTGGTGAACCACCCGCTCGACTGCCCCGTCTGCGACCAGTCGGGCGAGTGCAAGCTGCAGGACTACGTGAGCGCCGAGGGCCCGGCGATGGGCCGCTCCAAGGAGCCCAAGCGGGTGCTGGGGCGCGACGACTTCGGCGGCGACGTGCTCTTCTACGCCGACCGCTGCGTGATGTGCACCCGCTGCGTGCGCTTCATGCGCGAGGTCGCGCAGGACGAGCGGCTGGCGGTGGTGCAGCGCGGGCACAGGAACGTCATCGACACCTTCTTCGACGAGGGGCTGGACGGGAACCTCTGGGCCGACAACATCGTCGACATCTGCCCGGTGGGCGCGCTGGTCAGCAAGGACTTCCTGCACAAGGCGCGGGCGTGGGACCTGGACCGGACTCCCTCGATCTGCCCCAACTGCTCGCAGGGGTGCAACGTGCGCCTGGAGACGCGCGACAACCTGGTGCAGCGCATCAAGCCGCGCCCCAACCCCGAGGTCAACTCGCACTGGATGTGCGACTTCGGCCGCCTGAACTACGAGTGGATCAACCGCGGCGGCCGCATCGAGGCCCCGCTGGTGCGCGACGGCGACCGCTTCGTCCCCGTCTCGTGGAGCGAGGCGCTCACCCGCCTGGCCGCGGCGCTCGAGGAGGGCCCGCTGGGCGAGGCGCGCGCCGTCGTCTCCCCGTTCATGGCCAACGAAGACCTGGGGATGCTGCGCCGGGTGATGGACGTGACCGGCGGCGGCACCGGCGTCTACCGCTGCGAGGAGGGCGAGGAAGTCGTCCTCCCCGGGTTCCCCACGCTGGCGCTGCGCCGCGACCGCGCCGCCAACGTCATGGGCGCCGAGGCGTTCGGCTTCAGCCGCGCGGGCGGGGCGGACGGGCTGGGCGGGCTGGTGGAGCCGGGCAGCTACGAGGGGAAGCTGTTCGTGCTGGGCGACGAGCTGGCGGACGGGGGCGAGGGCTTCGGGCGCCCGTCGCGGCTCTTCGTCTACATCGGCCACTTCATGGGGGCCGCCGCGCGCAACGCCCACTTCGTGCTCCCGGCGACCACGTTCGCGGAGATGGAGGGGACGTTCACCAACGTGCAGCGGCGGGTGCAGCGCTTCTGGCCCGCGCTGCAGGCGCCGGGGATGGCGCGGCCGGCGTGGCAGATCCTGGGCGTGCTGCTGGCCGGGATCAGCGACGCCTCCGCCGTGGCCACCGCCTCCGACGCCTTCCACGCGCTGGGGGAGGTGAGCCCCGCGTTCGCCGCGCTCTCCTGGGGCGAGCTGGGGCAGCAGGGGGCGGTGCTGGGGTCGTTCGCGCAGGCTGGGGATTAGTGATTTAGTCCTCAGTCCTTAGTCCTTAGTGATTTAGTCCTTAGTTCGTCCGGTTGCGAGACGGGGACGTGGGACGGAGCACTAACACACTAAGGACTAAGCACTAAGGACTTCGCACTTAGCACTTCGCACTGGGGCGTATGCAGGCAGCGATCGAGGGACTGAAACCGGTCGACGGGAGCGCCTACGTCTGGCTCTCCGCGGTGAAGGTGCTCGCCGTCTTCACCGTGGTGATGGTGGTGGTGGCGATGCTCACGCTGCTGGAGCGCAAGGTGAGCGCGTGGATGCAGGACCGGCTGGGCCCCAACCGCGTGGGCCCCGGCGGCCTCCTGCAGCCCGCCGCCGACGGGGTGAAGAACATCCTCAAGGAGGAGACCAACCCCTCCGAGGCCAACCGGGTGTTCTTCGTGCTGGCCCCCATGCTCTCCATCATCCCCGCGCTGGTCACCTTCGCGGTGATCCCCTTCGCCTCGCCCCTGCCCACGCGCTGGGGCGTGCTGCCGATGATCGTGGCCGACGTGCCGGTGGGCATCCTCTTCCTGCTGGCGCTCTCCTCGCTCGGCGTCTACGGGCTCGTGATCGCCGGGTGGGCCAGCTTCAACAAGTACGCGCTGCTGGGGGGACTGCGCGCCGGCGCGCAGATGATCAGCTACGAGATCGCGCTCGGGCTGTCGCTGATGTCGGTGTTCTTCCTGAGCGGCAACGTGGGGCTCCCCGAGGTGGTGTGGACGCAGCAGGCCATGAACCTGTGGTTCGCGCTCCCGCTCTCGGTCTCCTTCTTCTTCTTCTGGATCTCCAGCTTCGCCGAGACCAACCGGCTCCCCTTCGACCTCCCCGAGGCCGAGAGCGAGCTGGTCACCGGCTACCACACCGAGTACTCGTCGATGAAGTTCTCCATGTTCTTCATCGCCGAGTACGCGCACGTGCTCACCGTGTCGGCGCTGATGGCCACGCTCTTCCTGGGCGGGTGGGACATCCCCGGCTGGCAGGGCGACGACATGCTGGGCTTCGCGAACGGCCAGTGGATCGGCGCCGAGCCGGCGTGGTGGAAGACGCTGCTCACCTTCGGCGCCTTCGCGCTGAAGACCTTCTTCTTCATCATGGTCTTCATGCTGGTGCGCTGGACGGTGCCGCGCTTCCGCTACGACCAGGTGATGGACCTGGGGTGGAAGATCATGCTCCCGGCGGCGCTGGCCGTGGTGGTGGTGACGGCGGCCACGGTGCTGGCGCTGGACGGCTTCGGGGTGGAGATGACGCGGCTGTACTGGGGCTTCGTGCCGCTCTACGGGCTGGTGCTGACCGCGGTGAACGCGGCGATGCTGGCGGTGGTGCTCTGGGTGATGGACCGCGGGCACACGCTCTCCGGGAGCGGCTCGCTGGAAGAGAAGCGCACGCACGCGCGCGAGCTGGCGCGGCGCCGGGCCGAGGTGCGGCGGGTGCCGGTGGAGCCCGCCGCTGCCAACCAACGGGCGGGCTGAAGCGACATGGCGATCAACGTGAAGGTGATGAGGCGGCCGGTCCGGAAGTCGAGCTACATCCGGGCCACGCTCAAGGGGATGGCGCTGACCTTCCGCCACATGGTGGACCCGAAGAAGGTCACCATCCAGTACCCCGACCAGAAGAAGGAGCTTTCCCCGCGCTGGCGGGGGACGCACGTGATGGAGCGGCACGAGGACGGGCGCCCCAAGTGCGTGGCGTGCGGCCTGTGCCCCACCATCTGCCCGGCCAACTGCATCAAGCTGGTGCCGGGCGAGGACGACCAGGGGAACCGCTACCCGATCGTCTACGAGATCGACGAGTTCCGCTGCATCTTCTGCGGGATGTGCCAGGAGGTGTGCCCCGTGGAGGCGATCCACGTGGGCCAGCACTACGAGAACGCCGAGTACACGCGCGAGGGCTTCGTCTACGACCTCGACCGGCTGATGGCGCAGCAGCACCCGTCGACGCTGCTGTGGGACCCGAGCGATCCGGCGGGGGAGTAACGGCGAGTGCGTGAGTGCGGAAGTGCGAAAGTGCGTTGGTACGAGGTACGGAACTGCTTCGCACTGGCGCGTGATCGGGATTGCGTAAGCGCGAGGCCTGCCTTGCCCGCGTGGAGGGTCGGGATCGCGCTGGGTCAGTCCGCGCAGGCGGACTTCGTGTCGTTGTTGCAGCGAATTCATTCGCCCCGGGGTTCGGCCGATCCGAACAGACCCGGGGTTCGTCCGGCTTCGAAAGGCCGAAGCGATGGGTGTGACCCAGATCCTGTTCTTCTTCTTCGCGGCGTGCGCGGCGGGGAGCGCGCTGGCCATGGTCACGCGCAGGAACCCCGTGGCCTGCGCCATCTGGCTCATCGGGACGTTCTTCTCCGTGGCCGCCATCTACACGCTGCTCGGCGCCTTCTTCATCGGGATCGTCCAGATCCTGGTGTACGCGGGCGCCATCATGGTGCTCTTCCTCTTCGTCATCATGCTGCTGAACCTGGGCAGCGACTACGAGGACGACATCCGCGGCACGGGGGTGCAGGTGATGGCCGGCGGCGCCGGGCTCCTCATCGTGGCGCTCCTGGCCCGCGTGTTCGCCGGCGGCGTGCAGCCGCAGCTGGGCCGCGAGGCGGGGGCGCAGGCGCTCCTGAACGCCCAGGCCGAGCGCGGCGTGGTCGGCGTCATCGCCGAGCCGCTCTACACCACGTACGTCGTCCCGCTGCAGGCCACCGCCATCCTGCTGCTGGTGGCCGTGGTGGGCGCGGTGGTCCTCGCCAAGCGGAAGGTCTGAAACGCCGATGGAAACCATCCCGCTCGAGTACTCGCTGGGCCTCTCCGCCATCCTCTTCGCCATCGGCGTGGCGGGGGTGATGGTGCGCAGGAACGCCATCGTGCTGTTCATGTGCGTGGAGCTGATGCTCAACGCCGTGAACCTGGCGTTCGTGGCGCTCTCGCCGTACGCGGGGGTGCAGGGCCAGGTGTTCGTCTTCTTCGTGATCGCCGTGGCCGCCGCCGAGGCCGCGGTGGGGCTCGCCATCATGATCGCCGTCTTCCGGCACAAGGACTCGGTGGACGTGAAGAACTTCAGCCTGCTCCGGTGGTAGGCCGATGCTGATCCTCCTCCAGGAGGCCGCGCACGGGGCGGCCGCCGCCGCGGAAGGCGCGCACGGCGCGTTCGAGCCCGTGGCCCCGTGGCTCATCGTCGTCCTCCCCCTGCTCGGCTTCGTGCTGAACGGCGCGCTCTCGGTGATCGCCGCCCGGCGCGCGCTGCCGAAGCTGCCGCCCGTGGGCGACCCATTCTACGACCACGCGCACGAGCCCGAGCCGGGGCGCGCCCACGTGGACGCGCACGTCTACGCCACGGCCGGCGCCGAGCCCAGCGAGCAGGAGTCGCTCGACCACGGCACCCGCCCCAACCCGGTGGACGCCGCGGCCGCGGACCACGCGGACGAGGCGCATCCCGCCCACGACGCGCATCATGCCCACGGGGCGCACGACGTCCACGACGCGCATCACGCCCACGACGCGCACGACCACGCGCCGGCGGGGCCGAAGCCGTTCACGCACGTGCTGCCGTCGTTCATCGCGCCGGGGGTGCTGTTCGCGGCGTTCGCGGTGGCGGTCGCCAACTTCCTGCGCATGCGGGCGGCGCACCCCGGGGCGCCGTGGGTGCACTCGTACTGGGACTGGATGCCGGTGGGGAGCCTGCAGGTGGGCGCCGCGCTGCAGCTCGACCAGCTCTCCATGCTGATGGCGCTGGTGGTGACGGGCGTGGGCGCGTTCATCCACCTGTTCTCGGTCGGCTACATGAAGGAGGACCCCGGGTACCCGCGCTACATGGCGTACCTGAACCTCTTCGTGTTCTTCATGCTCACCCTGGTCCTGGGGGCCAACTACCCGGTGATGTTCGTCGGCTGGGAGGGGGTGGGGCTCTGCTCGTACCTGCTGATCGGCTTCTGGTTCAGGGAGAAGGCGAACGCCGACGCGGGGAAGAAGGCGTTCATCGTCAACCGCATCGGCGACTTCGGCTTCCTGATCGCCATGTTCCTGCTGTTCTGGAACGTGCGCTCGCTCGACTTCGTGAGCGTCTTCGCCGACGCGCCCGAGGCGCTGGGCTACGCCACGCCGGTGGCCACCGCGGTCGCCCTCTTCCTCTTCCTGGGCGCCGTGGGCAAGAGCGCGCAGATCCCGCTCTACGTCTGGCTCCCCGACGCCATGGCCGGCCCCACGCCGGTGTCCGCGCTGATCCACGCGGCCACCATGGTGACGGCGGGCGTGTACCTGGTGGCCCGCTCGTCGGTCCTCTACATGCTGGCGCCGTCCGCCTCGCTCGTCGTGGCGCTCGTCGGCGCGCTCACGGCGATCTTCGCGGCCACCATCGGCCTCAAGCAGTGGGACATCAAGAAGGTGCTGGCGTACTCCACCGTCAGTCAGCTCGGCTTCATGTTCGTGGCGGTGGGGCTGGGGGCGTACGTGGCGGGGATGTTCCACCTGATGACGCACGCCTTCTTCAAGGCCTGCCTCTTCCTGGGCTCGGGCGCGGTGATCCACGCCATGCACCACGCCCTGCACGCCACGCACAACCCCGCCGACGCGCAGGACATGCGCAACATGGGCGGGCTCGGGAAGTACCTCCCCGTCACCTTCGCCACCATGGCCATCGCCACGCTGGCGATCTCGGGGGTGCCGCCCTTCGCCGGCTTCTTCTCCAAGGACGAGATCATCGGCGCGGCGCTGCTCGGCGCGGAGGGGCACAACCCGTTCTCGCAGGCCCGGCTGTTCGGGATCCCGGGGAGCGCCTGGATGGGCTTCATCTGGGCCGTGCTCTCCGTCACCGCCTTCATGACGGCCTTCTACATGGGCCGCATGATGATCTACACCTTCCTGGGGCCCAACCGCACGGGCGACGAGGAGAAGAGGCACCTGCACGAGGGCGACTGGACGCTCACCCTGCCGCTCGTCGTGCTCGCCATCCTGTCGACGGTGGGCGGCTTCCTGAACGTGGACCCGCGGGTGCCGCTGGTGAGCGCCTTCGACTTCGGGCAGGGCGCGGCGCTGCACGAGTGGCTGCACCCGGTGCTGGCCCCCGCCGACGCCGTGGTGCGCGCCAACCTGGGCGAGCTGGCCGAGCCCGAGCACGCCCCCTGGCCGATCTTCTTCGCCATCGCCATCGGCCTGGGCGGGCTGCTGGCCGCCTGGCTGCTGATCGGGCCGAAGGCGCGGCGGATCGGCGACGCGGCCGCCGAGCCGGCGTACCGGGGGACGCCCGAGCGGGTGCTGTACAACAAGTGGTACGTGGACGAGCTGTACGACCGCGTGGTGGTGCGCCCGACGCACGGCCTGGCGCGCTCCTTCGCGCGGCTCGACATGGGGCTCATCGACGGCCTGGTGGACTTCGCGGGGCGCACCTCGCAGGCGGTGGGGCTGGCGCTGGGGCGGCTGCAGACGGGGCAGCTCAACACCTACGCCGTGGTGCTGGTGGTGGGCGTGCTGCTGGTGCTCGGCAGCTTCGTGGCCTTCTGACGGCGGGAGCCAAAGGGACGTGGACGACATTCTCCGGGGTCACGGGATCCTGACCTTCCTGATCTTCTTCCCGCTGGTGGCCGCGCTCGCGGCCTGGCTGGCGGGGGAGAGGCACGCCAAGCGGGTGGCGCTCGCCGCCGGGATCATCGAGTTCCTGGCCTCGGTGCCGCTCTTCTGGGCCGTGCGGCCGGGCGCCCCGACGACGTGCCAGATGACGGCGGTGGCCGGGCTCGCGAAGACGGAGGTGCGGCAGGTGCCCCTGTTCCAGAACTGCGCCGACTACGTGTGGTTCGGCGACTGGGGGATCCACTACCGCATCGGGATGGACGGCATCTCGCTGTTCATGGTGCTGCTCACCACGCTCCTCCTGCCGCTGATGGTGCTGGGGTCGTGGACGTACATCCGCGACCGCCAGCGCGGCTTCTACGCGTCGCTGCTGGCGCTCACCTCGGGCGTGGTGGGCGTCTTCCTGGCGCTCGACATGTTCCTCTTCTACGTGTTCTGGGAGGTGATGCTGATCCCGATGTACTTCCTGATCGGGATCTGGGGCGGGAGGGAGCGCGTGTACGCGGCGGTGAAGTTCTTCCTCTTCACCACGGTGGGCTCGCTGCTGATGCTGGTGGCGATCCTCTGGCTCTTCTGGAAGCAGTACTCGCTCAGCGGGGTGCCGAGCTTCTCGTACTTCGACTTCCTGGGCCTGGCGCTCACGGCGCGCCAGCAGCTGTACCTCTTCCTGGCGTTCGCGCTGGCGTTCGCCATCAAGGTGCCGGTCTTCCCCTTCCACACCTGGCTGCCGCACGCGCACGTGCAGGCGCCCACGGCGGGCTCGGTGATCCTGGCGGGGGTGCTGCTGAAGATGGGGACCTACGGCTTCATCCGCTTCGGGGTGCCGCTCTTCCCGTACGTGTCGGACCACCGGGTGATCGTCACCTGGGCGATGGCGCTGGGGCTGGTGGGGATCCTGTACACGGCGCTGGTGGCGGCCGCCCAGCCCAACGCCAAGAAGCTGGTGGCGTACACCTCGGTGGCGCACCTGGGCTTCGTGATCATGGGGATCTTCGCGTACAACCTGCAGGGGATGCAGGGGGCGCTCCTGGTGATGATCGGGCACGGGCTCTCCACGCCCATGCTCTTCTTCCTGCTGGGGATGATGTACGAGCGGCGCCACACCTACGAGATCGACGACTTCGGCGGGCTGGCGGCCTCGGTGCCGCTCCTGGCCGCGATGCTGGTGTTCGCGGGGATGGCCAGCGTGGGCCTGCCCACCACCAGCGGCTTCGTGGGCGAGTTCCTGGTGCTGGTGGGCGCCTTCGGCTCGCAGCCGTGGTTCGCGCTGCCGGCGGCGCTGGGGGTGATCCTGGCCGCCTACTACATGCTGCCGATGGTGCAGAAGGTGGCCTTCAACGCGCTGTCCAGGCCCGCCAACCGCACCATCCCCGACCTGAACGGGCGCGAGCTGGCGGTGCTGCTGCCGCTGGTGGCGCTCATCCTCTGGATCGGGCTGTACCCGAAGCCGTTCCTGGAGCGCATGGAGCCGGCCGCCCAGCACATCCTGGCCCAGGTGCAGCACGACCGCCGGGCGCCCGAGGTGCCGGACGCGCCGGTGGTGGCGTCGACCGCGGGCGCGGCGGCGGAGGACGGGGGGGCGCGATGATGCAGGCGACGCTCCCCGTGGCGGCGCCCGCCGCCGAGTACTTCTGGCCGCTCCTCCCCGAGATCGTGCTGGCCGCGTGGGCGATGCTGGTGCTGGTGGTGGACGTGGCGCTCAAGGGCGACCGCGCCGGGCCGTCGCGCCCCGTGGTGGGGTGGCTGTCGCTGGCGGGGCTCCTGGCGGCGGCGGTCGCCAACGCCTTCCTGCTGGGCCCGCCGGTGGCGGTGGACGGGCGCGCGGCGATGGTGGCGATGGACCCGTTCCGGGTGTTCGCCAACTTCGTGATCCTGGGCTCGGCGGCGCTCACGCTGCTGATGTCGGCGGGGTACCTGGACCGCCGGGGGCTGAACCGCGGCGAGTACCACGCGCTGGTGCTCTTCGCGGCGCTGGGGATGATGCTGATGGCCGGCGCGCGCGACCTGATCATGGTGTTCATCGCGCTGGAGCTGATGTCGGTGGCGGTGTACGTCCTGGTGGGCTTCGACCGGCTGGACGCCCGGAGCGCCGAGGCGAGCCTCAAGTACTTCCTGCTGGGCGCCTTCTCCAGCGCCTTCTTCCTGTTCGGGATCGCGCTCACCTGGGGGGCCACGGGGAGCAGCGACGTGCCCACCATCGGCAGCCTGGTGCTGGCGCGCGCGGTGCCGATGACGCCGATGCTGCTGGCGGGGATGGGGCTCCTGATGGTGGGGTTCGGCTTCAAGGTGGCGGCGGTGCCGTTCCACATGTGGACCCCCGACGCGTACGACGGCGCGCCCACGCCGATCACCTCGCTGATGTCCACGGGGGTGAAGGCGGCGGCGTTCGCGGCGTTCATCCGCGTGTTCCTGGTGGGGTTCCAGGGGGCGTACGACCAGTGGGTGCAGATCGGGGCGGCGGTGGCGATGGCCACCATGGTGGGCGCCAACCTGATCGCGATGACGCAGGGGAGCGTCAAGCGGATGCTGGCGTACTCGTCGATCGCGCACGCGGGGTACCTGCTGGTGGCGCTGCTGGCGATCCGGGGCGGCGAGGGGGCGGCGGCGTTCCTCTTCTACCTGCTGGTGTACACGCTGATGACGGCGGGGGCGTTCGCGGTGGTGATCGCCAACTCGCGCGAGGACGGCGAGGAGCGGGTGGCGCTGGAGGACTGGCAGGGCTTCGCGGCCGAGAAGCCGGCGCTGGCGGCGGTCTTCTCGGTGTTCCTGCTGTCGCTGGCGGGCTTCCCGCTCACGGCGGGGTTCCTGGGCAAGCTGTACATCATCCGCGCGGCCGTGGCCAACGGGCTCACCATGCTGGCGGTGGTGCTGGTGCTCACCTCGCTGGTGTCGTACTTCTACTACCTGCGCATCGTGGTGGTGATGTACATGCGCTCCCCCCGCGCGGCCGGCGAGCACCACGCGGCGCGCCTGTCGCGCCCGGCGTGGGTGGCGGCGGGGGTGGCGGCGGTGCTGGTGGTGGCGCTCTTCTTCGCGGGGAACCTGCCGATGCGGTGGGCGCGCACGAGCGCCGGCTCGCTCTGGGCCACCTCCGGGCAGACGACGACGCCGGCCGCGCCGTCTCCGACGTCCCCGACGGCCCCCGTGGCGCGCGCGCCCTGAAGCGGAGAAAGCACGCGGGAAAGCACGGAAGTACGGAGGTACGAAAGTACGAGGTACGAAGGCTGCGTGGAGTAGCGTGGTTCCGTACTCTCGTACTTTCGTACTTTCGTACTCAGGCACCCGGCACTCAGCACCCGGCACGGATCGATGGACCAGCACGAGGAGGAGGGGAAGGAGGCGAAGGGCCGGTGGCCGTTCGGCAAGGCCGGCACGGCGGCGGCGGGGCTCACCGCGGCCGCCGCGGCGGCGTACGCCGTGTACCTGCTGGGGGCCGGGCGCGGGCGCCGCAAGCCGGTCACCGAGCTGCCGAACGCGCTGGGGATGCGCATCGAGTACGTCCCCTGGGGCGACGTGCACTACGCCTACTACACGCGCGAGGGGCGCGGCCACCCCCTGGTGCTGCTGCACTCGATCAACGCGGTGGCCTCGGCGCACGAGATGCGGCCGCTGGCCCGGGCCTTCCTGCGCGAGCGCGAGCGGCCGGTGCACGCGCTGGAGTGGATCGGCTTCGGGCACAGCGACCGCCCCGACATCGACTACACGCCCGACGTGCTGGAGGACCAGCTCGAGCACTTCCTGGAGCGGGTGATCCGCCCGGCGGGGGGCGCCGACGTGGTGGGCCTGTCGCTGGGGGCCACGTACGCGGCGGAGGTGGCGCGGCGGCGGCCGGACCTGATCCGCTCACTGGTGGCGGTCGAGCCGGCGGGGCTGGGCGGCGAGCCGGCGGAGATCGGGCGGGGGTGGAGGCGGCTCCTCTTCACCCTGCCCGGGGTGCAGCGCGCCTTCTACGACCGGCTCACCACCCCCGAGGCGCTCTTCGAGTTCGCGCGCGAGAACCTGTTCACCCCGGAGTTCGGCGTTCCCGAGGAGTACGTGGACTTCGGGGCGCAGACGGCGCGGGTGGAGGGCGCGCCGCGGCCGCTGGACGACTTCCTGAGCGGCCGGATGTTCCCCGAGGAGGCGCTGGAGACGTTCAAGCGCCTGCGCCAGCCGGTGCTGATCATCCACGGCACGGTGGAGAGCCGGCGGCTGGAGAGCTTCACCGGGCTCCCCGAGCTGGAGACGCGCCCGAACGTGACGGTGGTGGGCCTGCCCACCGGTGCGCTGCCGCACTGGGAGCGCGCCCGCGAGGTGGTGCAGCGCGTCCGCGAGTTCCACGAGCAGCTGGACGGGGCGCCGCGGCGGGCGGCGGAGTAGGGAAAGTGCGAAGTGCGAAGTGCGAGGTGCGAAGTGCGAATCCGGAGGCAGTACGAAGCGCGAGGTGCGGCCTGCCGGTTTTCCGCACTTCGCACTCAGGACTTCGCACTGAGATGTTCCCCACGAACGGAGCGTTGAGGCGATGACGGAACTGAGACGGCACGCGCGGTACGC
This sequence comes from Longimicrobium sp., assembly GCA_036389795.1. NCBI lineage: Bacteria > Pseudomonadati > Gemmatimonadota > Longimicrobiia > Longimicrobiales > Longimicrobiaceae > Longimicrobium > Longimicrobium sp. The sequence goes on along the minus strand of DASVWD010000191.1, from coordinate 542 downwards.
CCTCGTCCTCGCCACGGCGCTGCTGGCGGCGGGGTGCGACCGGGGCGGCGGCGACGAGCAGGCCGGGGCGGCGGTGGACGTCGACACCACCAACAAGGACTGGGCGGACGGGCTCTCGACCAGCCAAGTGCAGGCGGAGGCCAAGGCGATGACCCCCGAGGAGGCCGCCCGCAGCGGGATCGCCGACGCCGGCATCCACGTGGAGAACCTGGGGAGCGCCGACTCCACCCCCGCCGGCGCGCAGAACAACGACACCACTCCGTCCGCTCCCGCACCGGCGCCGGCGGCCCCCACGCGACGCGACACGGCGCCGAAGGCGCAGCGGTAGACCGGTCGTCACCGATGCGGCCCGTCCCTCTCCGGAGCACCGGGGAGGGACGGGTCTTTCGTGTCCGGTGCTGTCATACCACGTTTCCGAGCATTGTTCTGGTTCGCGAGAAACAGATTGGCATCACACAGAGGACACGGAGGACACGGAGAGAACTTCAATCTCTCCGCTGTTCCTCTGTGTTCTCTGTGCCCTCTGTGTGAGACCTTTTCAG
>DASVWD010000190.1 GCA_036389795.1 Longimicrobium sp. | reverse complement strand
CTACTTCGACTCCCAGGGTGGAGAGCGCGTAGCGCGACGCCTGCAGCGGCGTCTGGAGAGGCTCGGCTACAAGGTGGAACTGCGGAAGGCCGCCTGAAGAGCGCGACCCCGGCTCCGTAGTTTCTATTCAGGGAGCCGCCGCGCCGAACCTGCCTCGGCAACGATGTCCAGCGGCGACCGAAGGATCTACTCACCCCAGGGCGAGGCCGGCTTCTGCGCACTGCATCTGGCCACCAGACACGAGGAGTAGATCCTTCGGTCGCGTCCAACCGTTTGCGCGGGAGCGAATTACGCGCCGACGCTCCCTCAGGATGACTCCTGGGTGGCGTGGAATGCACTGCCGGACTGTGGTATCAGACGCCGGGAGGCAGCGGGCCGAGGGGGACGTCGAAGCGGCCGTTGCGTACGGTCAGCGTGCCGGCGCCGTTGTGATTGACGAGCGTCATCGAGAAGGTGCCGCGCACCCGGGTGGCGCTCGCGTCCGTGACGGTGACCACCCCCGTCCCGCCGGAGTTGACGAAGAGCCACTCGTCGAGGTCGACCTGGCCCGACAGGTCCAGGTTGAAGAACGCACTCATGTCGAAGCACGGCGCAACGCGGTTGTCGGGCGTGCACATGCGGAGCTGGCCGGGCGTCCACCGGAAGCCGCCGACGAGGAGGACCGCGTTGCGGCGGCCGTTTCCCCGCGGCATTCCCGCCCGCAGCCCCGACAGGCTCGCGTTGCCCACTGCCCCCGCGTAGGCCAGGGTCGCCGGGCTCGTCGCGCTCAGCGGGCCGCGCGCCTCGAAGTGCCCGGAGAGCGCGCCCGAGTAGTCGAAGGTGACCAGCCCCTCGTCGTCCGCCAGCCCGCCGCCCGCCGGATCGCCGCAGCCGCAGAGGACCGCGAGCGAGAGCACCGCCCCCACGCTCCGCTTCCCGAGCATCGTCCATCCCCTCCGCCTGGAGCCGCGCCCCTCGCGTCCGGACCTCCGGCGCCGGAACGGTCACGGGAGCGTGCAACCCGTGTTCCCACGCAGCTCCAGGGGTAAACACGAGCGCCCGCCCCGGATCCGGAGCGGGTGCTTGGCGAGATGGATGATGCCGGCGCCGGCTACATCGCCGCGCCCAGCTCGCGGGCGACGAAAGCGATCACCTGGTTGCGGACCTCGCCCTTGGTGATCCAGCCGTACCCCGCCGTCAGCAGCAGCGGCCAGAGCACCACCAGGCCGATCCCCAGCGCGAGCGCCTGGTTGCGGATGTCGCCGTCGTCCACCGTCACGCCGACGCGGCTCCCCTCGCGCCGCAGGGTGATGTCGAGCGAATAGAGCAGCCCGGTGAGCTGCCGCCCGAAGTCGGACTTCTCCAGCTTCAGCACGGCCCCGTCGTCGGTGCGCGCCCGCACCTTGAGCACGAAGCCCTTGTCGCGGACCAGCCAGTCGGCCAGCGACCGGGCCACCCGCTCCAGGTCGGTGGAGGTGTCGTTGAACCAGCGCGTCTCGGTTGCCATCGCAGACCTCGCAAGGGTGGTGGATCACTCGGAAACGGCACGCGCCACTCACCCGCGCGTTCCAAGCTCATGGTGTGGCGCGCCTTACGGGAGCGCGGCCGGAGGAGTTTCGCGCCGCCTAGAGCCCGCGGACCAGGCAGCCGAGCATCAGGAGCGCGCCGGAGACCACGAGCGCCCAGCGGCCGGCGTCCAGCGGCAGCTCCACGTTCGCCACGAGCTCCGCCACTCCCACCAGCCAGAGGAGGAGCGCCATCAGGAGCGTCGCCCCGCGCGGCGCCTGCGTGCGAAAGCCCATCGGCCCGCCTCCTCCGGAAAACGGTGGTTCCCGCCCCCGTGGACGGAAAGCGCGGAGGCCCGCCCCATTCTCGGGACGGGCCTCCGCGGCCACAAGGGGTGCGCCGGTCCGGGCTACTCGACGTGGATCGTCTGCACCATCCCGTGCATGAGGTGCGGCTTGCCGTCCTTCGCGTCCGGGAGGAAGCAGATCAGCACGTAGTCGCCCGCCGCGAGGTCGACGTCGAAGTTGTTGACCACGCCCGGCTCCAGCCCCGCGACCCCGCCGATGGCGCTGGCCGGGGGCGGGCCCTGCATGCTCCCCATCCACGCCTCCAGGTCCGCGAAGGTCTTCCCCGGGGCCAGCCTGACCAGCTCGACCTCGTGCGGCTGCCGCGCCGCGTTCTGCACGCGGATGGTGTGGCGCCCGGCGGTGAGCGGCTTCGACAGCGTGAACGAGTAGTCGTTGAGCGTCATCACCACGTCGGCCGCGGGGAGGCCGTTGGACGCGTTCGCCACCGGGGTCGTGGCCGGCGCCGTCACGCGCAGCGCCCGGGCCATCCCCTTCATCACGTGCGGCACGTGGTCGGGGATGTCGACGAAGCAGAGGAGCGCGTAGTTGCCCGGCTCCAGCACCAGCGTGGCGTTCGACCCGGAGCCCGGGTCGGGGGCGTTGGGGCCGCCGACCCAGTGCACCCACGCCGGGGGCGGCCCGCCCGCCTGCAGCGCCGCGTACACGTCCTGCAGCGTCTTCCCGTCGTCGAGCTTCACCAGCTGCACGTGGTGCAGCGCCTGCCCGGCGTTGACCAGCCGGAAGGTGGTGGGCCCGGCTGCGATCTCGGCCGGCGCCTCGAAGTTGAAGTCGCGCGCCGTGACGGTGACCACCTGCGGCGCCGCGGCAGACGACTCGTCTCCCGCCTGGGCGTCCGCGCGGCTGCACGCCGCCGCTCCCACGGCAACCCCCACGGCGGCGCCCGCCACGGCCGCGCGCTTCAGCATCCGGTTCCAGGTCTTCATCTCTCGCTTCTCTCCGCGGGAGGTCCCGCGTGCTATGGTTCCAGCCGCCCCGCGCGTCCGGCGGGTCCGGCGCTCCTGCCCGGCAGGTCCCGGCATCGGGACGGCGGCGGCGAATGCACCCCGCGGGCCCGGGCCGGGCACGACACGGCCGTTCCCGTAAGTCGTTGTCGTCCAACACCGTCCATCTTTCCGTCGCGAAAGATCGGGCGCCCGTCTGGGACAGCGCGTCCACAGCTGTGGGACGCGCGCGCCGCAGCGGTGCCGCCGGCTGGGACGTTACGGCCGCTACGGGATCGGTCCGGCTTCGCGGCGCCGGCTCGGGACAGGTACCCGGTGGGGCGGGCGGTGGATCTCCGAAGCCCGGGAGTCGGATCGAGGAGGGTCGGCGGGAGGGAGCAGGAACTCGGAGGTCGGGCGGCCGGCGGAGCGCTCCGGCAAGGCTCTTGCTGATCGAACCGTTCACTATGTCCACTTCACCGCGGATCTTCCTGCTCTCACCCGCATATGCGGGCGGCAAGCGCGGCGAGCTCGTTTTGCGCGACGCCGCGTCGTTCCCCCTCGCGCGGCGGCTGCGCAGCCCCGAGGGCGCGCCGCTGGGCGACGTGTACTCCTTCCTCTCCGGGCTCTACTTCCGGGGGAAGATGGCGTACGTGAAGGCGTTCTCCCGCCCGCCGGCCGGGCTGCCGGGCGCGCTGGTGATCACCCCCACCCGCGGCCTGGTGCCGCCCGAGGCGCCGATCGGCATCGAGCTGCTGCGCGAGTTCGCCTCCGGCGAGGTGCACCTGGACAACGCGGCGTACCGGGGGCCTCTGGAGGAGCACGCCCGTGCGCTGGCCGAGCACGTGGGCGACGGGTGCGACATGGTGCTGCTGGGGAGCGTGGCGACGGGGAAGTACGTGGACGTGCTCACCCGCATCTTCGGCGAGCGCCTCCTCTTCCCCGTGGACTTCGTGGGGCGCGGCGACATGAGCCGCGGCGGCCTGATGCTGCGCGCCGCCGACAGCGGCGAGGAGCTGGAGTACGTTCCCGTGCTCGGCGCCCGCCGCCACGGCGCCCGCCCCCCGAAGCTGGAGCCGCGCCGCTGGAAGAAGCACAGGTGGGAGGAGGAGGCGGCTCCGGCCGAGGCGGACGAGTAAGCCCCCGGCTGGGCGGGTGAACCCGCGGCAACAACGGCGAAAAGCCCGCCTGCGCGGGCTCCTTCGGCGCATTCCGCGAGTTCGGGCGCGCGCAGGCAGCGATTTTCCTTCCCCACAGCGCCGGGCGCGCGCTACTATACCGGCCATGGACACCCCTGCCGCCCCCGATCTCCCGCCCCAGCGCCGCTCCCAGGCCCAGCTGGGCGTGTTCCTCACGCTCGTCGCCTGCGCGTGCGCCGTCACCCTGGTGATCCTGGGCGGCCGCGACGTGATGGCGGTCGGCGGCTCGTGCAGCTCGGGAAACACGGTCTCGTACGAGCCGGAGTGCCCCCCGGGCGCCTTCGCGATGTTTCCCGGCATCATCGTCGGGATCTTCGCCTTCGTGCGCTACGGGGAGCAGACCAGCAAGCACGGCGTCCCCAGCCTCATGTGGCTCGCCATTCCGGCGCTCCCCCTGTATATCGGCTCGTGCTCCCTTGCTTCCGGGCTGCGCCCGCCGGGCGGGGACGGGCTCGACTGGGTGTCGCTGGTGATGGCCGCCGTTTTCCTCGCGATCGGCGCCATGCTCCTGCCGGCGTCGCTCCGGACGACGCTCCGCGAGTTCACCACCCGCTCGGTCCGCGTCTACTGGCTGGCGCTGCAGCTCCTGGCGATCCCCGTCGGCATCTTCGCCGGCGTGCAGTTCTACCGGCTCCTCACCTCCTGAGGGCGCCCCTCTTCCCCGCCGAACAGATCGATCTCGCCACACAGAGAAACAGAGGAACGGAGAACCGACACCAGTGAACGTCGTTCTCTGTTTCTCCGTTTCTCCGTGTGAGAATCGGTTTTTACGGTACGCGCTCCAGGGTGATCGGCTGGCCGCCGGGCGGGGCGACCACCAGGCGCACCGGCCGGTCGCCCTCCACGCGGAAGTCGGCGCGGAAGTTGGGCGGCGCGTCCGCCGCCGCGCCGCGGAAGCGCGTGCCCGAGGGGGCGATCTCGAACGCCGGCATCCCCGGCGCGGTGAGGCGCAGGACGCCGCCCGCGGCCTCGACCTGCACCTCCATCGCGGGCGAGGCCGAGCGGTACGTCCCCGCGTAGCGCGCCAGCTCGGCGGGAGAGAGGGCCATCGGCGCGCCGGTGTCGGCGGGCGGCTGCGCGGCGGGCCGGCGCGGCGGGTCGACGAAGCTGTAGCCGTCGGCGTGGATGCGCCAGCGGCCGTCGGCGCCCTTCTTCCACACCACGATGAACTTCCCCCGGGTGCCGTTCAGCGTGTAGTAGCCGATGTCGGTGGCCAGGTCGCCCGCGACGCGGCGGTCCACGATCTGGAACGACACCTCCGGCCCGGGGCGCCCCTCGCGGCGGAACCCATCCAGGAACGACGTGAACTGCCGCAGGATCTCCGGGTGCCCGCGGGCGATGGTGTCGCCCGGCACCAGGTAGAACGCGTCGTCGGCGTAGAGCGCCGCCACCATCGCGGGGTCCGCCCGCCGGTACGCCTCGGCGAAGCGCGCGTACGCCCGGTCGAACTCGGCCGCCGGGTCCTGCGCCGCCGTGGGCGCCGCGGCCACGAGCGCCAGCGCCGCCAGCCACACTGCGCGTCTCTGCATCGTCTTTCTCGCTTTTCCAGGGTGAGGGGGACGGCGATCGGACAGGAACGGATGAAGGACCGCGCTTCTGCCCGCAATCCCGCGGTTGGATTCCCATTCGCGGGAGGTTGTTGTAATCGCGGCGGCCGAACGATGAACGCGAGATCCCGATTCAGGTTGCCGGATTCACGCGACGAGTCTCACGAGACGCGCTCGACCACGTCCTCGTCCGTGAAAATCCCCTGAGCTTGCGCGTGCGGCACCATGCGGGCGCGAAGCTCCCGGAAGCGCCGGATCAGCAGGTACTCACGGAGAGCCTGCCGGACGAGGTCGCTCCGAGACAACCCGTGCTCCTGCGTGAACGCGTCGACTTCGGCTTTGATGTCTTCAGGAAGGCTGATCGTGATCGTCTCGCGCATGCATCCTCCTTTCTCCTGTATTGAAAAGTAAATGGCCAGGCAGCGTCTACAATCTGCGCGTGCCGGATTTCGTCCACCAGGTTCAGAGAGCGCGGTTGAGAATCATTCGCAAGTTGTTGCCAAAGCCGCACTTGCGCACGTTCGAGAGTGGTCCGCATATTGCCATAGGGTTGGACCGAACCCGAACCGAGGAGGATCGGATGCAGAACCCCCAGGAACGGCCCCAGGCGCAGGCTTCCGTCGTCGGCGCGTGCACCGTGACCGACTGCCGGTTCAACGAGAACCACGAGTGCCACGCCGGCCAGATCGAGGTGCGCGTCGGCCCCGACGGCGCCCACTGCGCCACCTACACGCCCGAGGCCTCGTCCCGCCCGCGCCCGTAGCGGACCGTCGCGGCCTGACGCACGAAAGGGCTCCCGTCAGCGGGGGCCCTCTTCGTTTCTTACCACCCGGTTGAAACCGGGGGCTACAACAACACGAAATCCGCCTGCGCGGACTGCTCCAGGACATCCGCGCAGACGGCGAGGCACCGCCCCGTCGCATCCTCGTACTTCCGTACTTTCGTACTTCCCTCCGCCGTGGTAGATTGGTTGAGAACGCTTCTCAACCAGGGCAGATGCTTCCGAACCTTTCGACCGCGGCCACCTTCCGGCAGATCTCCGAGACCGAGCGGGGCGAGCGCAGCCGCCGCGCGGCCGCGGGCGCGCTGGTGCTGGCGGCCGTGGAGCGCGCTCGCTCGGGCGAGGCCGACGAGTTCGGCCGGCGGCGGGCGGCGCGCGAGGTGGAGGCCCTGGAGCGCTGCGCCGAGAAGTCGATCCTGCAGCGCCTGCTGATGCTGGTGGAGGGCGGCGCCGCCCCGGACGCCCGCATGGTGAAGCCGCTGGTCTCCTACGCCTGCGAGCTGGAGCGCACCCGCCGCCTCCCCGAGGCCGACGCCGCCGTCTCGCTGGCCTTCGCGCTCGACGGCGGCAACCCGGCCACGGCGCTGCACGCGGCGCGGCTGGCCCGCAAGCTGGGCGAGCGCGAGCGGGCGCTGGCGCTCTACTGCGCCGCCCGCGACCTGGACGGCGCCGGAGGCGCCATCGCGCGCCTGGCCGCGGTGGGCGAGGCGGTGGTCTCCGACGACCCCGTGCGGAGCCTCTCCCGCGCCGTCCGCCGCGCCTTGCGCGCGGGCGACGCCGAGTCGGCCGCGGTGGGGCTCGAGGAGCGCGCCGCAGCCCGCCGCGCGGCCGGCGACCGCCGCGGCGCCGCGCGCGACCTGCTCCTGGCCGCCGCGCGCTACGCCGACCCCGTCGACCGCGCCCGCGTGGCGCACGAGCTGGCCGGCGTGACCCTGGCGCTCGGCGACGCCGCCGCCGCCCGCGAGTCGCTGCTGGCCGCCCTGGCCACCGGCGACGCGCCGCAGAAGGACCATGCGCGCGCCCGGCTGCACACCCTGGCGCGCGACCTGGGCGACCAGGTGGGGATGCGCCGCTGGCGGTCGTTCCAGCGCCCCTCGCTGGTCTCGCTCTCCGCCTACCGCCCCGCCCCGGCCGCTCGCTCCCTGGCCCCGCGGCTCGCCCGCTGGCGCGAGGCGCTGGCCGGGGAGCCGGCCAGCTAGGACGGATCCGGGGAACGGGATCGCGAAGGCGTGGGCGGGTGCCCGCGCCTTTTTTGCTGCGGGGGTGGTGAAGGGCGGCTGAAGCCGCGGCGACAACCGCAGAAAGCCTCGCAAACCCCGCGAGGCTTCAACTGCTCGACGCGTCGCATCGACGGATCGAAATTGGAGCAGGCGGCCGGGCGGGCGCAACGGTGGGAGAACGCCGACGCGGACGTGCGCGCGTGGGTCGAGAAGGTCGTCGCCGCGCTGCGGGAGGAGCTCGGCGCGTCGCTCGTGGGCGTGTACCTGCACGGCTCGCTGGCGGCGGGGTGCTACCGGCGGCCCAAGAGCGACGTCGACCTCCTCGCCGTCGCGCGCGAGCCGATGGCGGAGGAGGCGCGCCGGAGCCTGGCCCGGCGCCTCCTGGCGCTCGCCGACGCGCGGCCCACGGTGGGATACCTGGAGCTGAGCGTGGTGCTGGAGCGGCACGCGCGCGCCTTCCATCACCCGCTGCCGTACGACTTCCACTTCAGCGAGAACCTGGAGGAGAGCGTCCGCGGCGGCGCCTACCAGCATCCGCCCGGCGCGCGCGACCCCGACCTGGCGGCGCACGTCACGGTCGCCCGGGCCCGCGGCATCGCGCTCCTCGGCCCGCCTCCCGCCGAGGTGTTCGGGCCCGTGCCGTGGGAGGACTTCCTCGAATCGGTGCTGGGCGACTTCGCCTGGATCGTGGCGGGCGACCACGTGCTGGAGAGCCCGTTCTACGCCGTCCTCAACGCCTGCCGCACGCTCCAGCTCCTCCGCGAGGGTCCCGGCACCGTCGCCAGCAAGGAGGAGGGGGCGCGCTGGGCGCTGGCGCACCTCGCGCCCGGGCACCGGCCGCTGGTCGAGCGCGCCCTCGCCTGCTACCAGTCTTCCATCCCCGTCACTCCCGGGACGCGCCGCACCGGCGGGCTCGCGTGGGACGCCGGCGCCCTGCGCGCGTTCCGCGACTACGCCGCGCGCGAGGCCGCCCGGCTCGCCCGCGAGCGCGGCATCGCGATGCCGCGGGACGATGCCATGGTGTAAAAAACGGGGCAGCCGCCTGCGGGCTCCGAGAGGACGGAGCCCGCGCGCGGTGAGGGCCGCCTGGGTGGCGCGATCCGCATCCGCGCTCGGAAAAACGCCGGGGCCCGGAACGCTCGTCAGCGCCCGGGCCCCGGCCCGCCGTCCCAATCCAACCCACCCTCAGAGGAACCCGGGAGACACCAGGTTCGGTGGAAACGGAGTGCAAGGAGCGGACCAAAACATGCTCGTACGGGCATATCACCATTAGGGTGGATCTTCTCTCGCGCTTGCCATGGGGATGGCCGTACGTATATTTGCACGTACGCACAGGCTGCCTTCCTCCAGGAGTTCACGATGCGGTACACTGCGCGCGCTACTACATCTGGCCGGGCCCATGCCCTGGCGTTCACGAAGGACCTTGCCAGGGAGCACCCGGAGTTCACGAAGGGCCGCTTCGACGTGCACGTGATTGCTCCAGGGCGCCTTCTCGTCAGCGCGATCGATGATGTAGAGGAAGAGGAGGGAGACGATTCCGATCCGGTGCTGGAGGCGTTTCTCGGGTTCCTCGAGGGGCAGATGGCGGCTCGTCCGGATCTGATCCGCCCGTTCACCGCCGCGGACGTCGAGGGCCTGGATGAACTGCTGAAGGACGTGGAAGTGGGCCTGGATGATGACCTCGGCGATTTCACGCTTCCCTGACCGGAGGCACCTTGACACGAAAGCGGAGTCGGGAGGGCGGAAGCTCTGAGCGGCGGTTCCCGGTGGAGCCGCCGTTCGTTGTGAATGGCTGGAAAATCTACGTCTGGTCCGAATTCGCGGAGCGCTGGAGAGCGTTGCGGCAGGCTGTCGAGGTACTTCGGCGCAACGATCCTCTCGGGTGGGTGCATCATCCGGAAGCGAGATTTCTCGAGGCGCTGCGGAGGGTGGTGCTCGAACAGATTCCCTCGGATCCGGGTTCCGAGCGTTATCGCCAGGGGCTGACTCTCGGAAAAGAGCATCGACACTGGCGGCGTGCCAAATTCCTTCGCCGCTTCCGCCTGTTCTTCCGTTACCACAGTGAGAACAAGATCATCATCTACGCCTGGCTCAACGACGAGGACTCGCTTCGGGAGGCGGGAGCCCGCACCGATGTGTACAGGGTGTTCGACGGAATGCTGAGGCGTGGCACACCGCCGTCGGATTGGGATGCTTTGCTGACGGAGTGCGAAGCCTGGAGGCAGAGAGACGCAGGCTAGTCCGACACCTCGTCCCAGGTGACAGCGTCCCGGAAGGTTACTCTCGGATGACGGCCCAACAGCGGAGGCTGAGGTGGAGAAGCTGCTGGTGGTGCTCGGCGCCACGGCCGGCGGGTGGGCGGGGTGGTGGCTGGGCGGGCACGTGGGGATGATGACGGCGGTGGTGCTGGCGGCGGTGGGCACCGGCGCCGGCGTCTACCTGGGCCGCCGCATCGGCCGCGACTACTTCTGACGGCGGGACCGCCGCAGCCGGCCTCCTTCCCTTCCCCGCGCTCGACGATGAACGACGCCTCCTCCCCCGCCCTCATCCGGCCCGCCACGGCCGCGGACGCCGCGGGGCTGGCGCCGCTGATCACGCACCTGGGCTACCCGAGCACGCCGGAGCAGATGCGCGCGCGGCTGGAGCGGATCGCGGCGCACCCGGACTACGCGACGCTGGTGGCGGAGCGCGGCGGGCGGCTGGTGGGGATGGCGGGGCTCAAGCGCGGGCTGTCGTACAACCACGACTGGCCGTACGCGCGCATCGTGTCGCTGGTGGTGGAGCCGGGAGAGCGCGGGCGCGGGACGGGGGCGGCGCTGGTGGCGGCGTGCGAGGCGTGGGCGCGCGGGCGGGGCGCCGCGTCGGTGCACCTCACCACGGCGCTGCACCGCGAGGGCGCGCACCGGTTCTACGAGCGCCTGGGCTACGAGCGGACCGGCGCGCGCTACCTGAAGAAGCTGGGGTGAGACGGGGCGTCAGCCGGTGCCGGCCAGGAAGGCGAGCCCGCCGCCCACCAGCAGGATGAGCCCCAGCACGCGCGCGAGCGCCGCCCCCGACTCGGGCCCGCGGGGGGCGTAGCGGCCGACGCGCTCGTCGGCCAGGATCAGGGCGAGGCCCAGCGCGCAGGCGAAGGTGCCGAGGAGAAAGGACATGGCGGGCTCCAGCGGTGAAGGGTCCGGCTATTCCGGCTCGAGGGGAAGGGTGCGCCGGCGGGGCCCCGCCCTTCTTCACGTCCACCGCCCGCCGGCGCAGGCACCAAGATTGAGCGCCGCTCACCGGCGCGCAAGGTGGACGTTCAGGGCGGTGCGAAGCGCGGGGAGCGGAGTGCGGAGTAAAAGACGCCGTTCGCGGCGCCGGCCGGCGTCGTGAGGGCGGTCCGTGCGTTCGAAGCCTCGCGCGGGTTTGCGAGGCTTTCCGCCGTTGTTGCCGCGGCTTCGGCAGCCTACGCGTGATTCCGACCCGTTCGCTGCCGGGACGGGTTGACACGGTGCGGGGCGTCGTCGATTCTACCCGGAGCCGTCGTCCCCAACGGATGTTTCCCCCGCTCCGCGCCCTGGCGGAGCCCGCACGAGCAGAGGAGAGCCGATGTCCAGAGCCTTCCGTCCGGCGCGCCTGGCCGCCGCGGCGCTGCTGCTGGCCGCCGCCGGCGCCCAGGCGCAGACGGCCGCCCGGCTGACCAGCCCCCGCCAGCAGTTCGGCCACGAGATCGGCGCCGACTACGTGCTCCCCAACTACCAGCAGCTGGTGGCGTACTGGCGGAAGCTGGACGCCGAGAGCGACCGCATGACGCTGGTGGACATCGGCAGGACGGCCGAGGGGCGGCAGCAGGTCATGGCCGTCGTCACCTCGCCCCAGAACCACCGCGGCCTGGACCGGTACCGCGAGATCGCGCGGCGGCTGGCGCTGGCCGAGGGGGTCGACTCGGCCGAGGCGCGGCGGCTGGCGCGCGAGGGGAAGGCGGTGGTGTGGATCGACGGGGGGCTGCACGCCAGCGAGGTGCTGGGCGCGCAGCAGCTGATGGAGACGCTCTGGCAGGTGGTCAGTCGCGACGACCCGGAGACGCGGCGCATCCTGGACGACGTGGTGATCCTCTTCGTCCACGCCAACCCCGACGGGATGGACCTGGTCTCCGACTGGTACATGCGCGAGCGCGACCCGCAGAAGCGCTCGCTCAACTTCCTCCCGCGGCTCTACCAGAAGTACATCGGCCACGACAACAACCGGGACTTCTACGCCTCCACGCAGCCGGAGACGGAGAACATGAACCGGGTGCTGTACCACCAGTGGTTCCCGCAGATCGTCTACAACCACCACCAGACGGGGCCCACGGGCACGGTGCTGTTCGCGCCCCCCTTCCGCGACCCCTTCAACTACGTGTACGATCCGCTGGTGGTCACCGGCATCGACTTGGTGGGGGCGGCCATGCACAGCCGCTTCGTGGCCGAGAACAAGCCGGGCGCGACCACGCGGCGCGGGGCCAGCTACTCCACCTGGTGGAACGGGGGCCTCCGGACCACGACGTACTTCCACAACATGATCGGGCTGCTCACCGAGACCATCGGCAGCCCCACGCCGATGGACATCCCGTTCGTGCCGAACCGCCAGCTCGCCAGCGGCGACCTGCCGCTGCCGGTGGAGCCGCAGCGCTGGCACTTCCGCCGCTCGGTGGACTACTCGGTGACGGCCAACTACGCGGTGCTGGACGTGGCCTCGCGCTACCGGGAGACGATCCTCTACAACATCTGGCGGATGGGGATGAACTCCATCGAGCGCGGCCGCCGGGACCACTGGACCAACTACCCGCGCCGCGTCGACGCCATCCGCGACTCGCTGCGCGCCGCCAGCCGCGCCCAGGGCCAGGCCCAGAGCCAGGGCCAGGGCCAGGGTCAGGGCCAGGCCGGCGGGGGGAGCGCGGTGATGTCGACGGGCGGGCTCTTCCAGGGAGCGCCGAACCCCGAGGAGTCGCGGCGGCTGCTGGCCTCGCTGCACCGTCCCGAGTGGCGCGACCCGCGCGGCTACGTGATCCCCGCCGACCAGCCCGACTTCGCCACGGCCGTCAAGTTCGTCAACGCGCTGCGCGAGAACGCCGTCCAGGTGAACCGCGCCACCCGCGAGTTCCGCGCGGGCGGGAAGACGTATCCCGCGGGCTCGTTCGTGATCTGGACGGCGCAGCCGTTCCGCCCGCACGTGCTGGACATGTTCGAGCCGCAGGACCACCCCAACGACTTCCTGTACGAGGGCGGCCCGCCGATCCCGCCGTACGACAACGCGGGGTGGACGCTGGCGTACCAGATGGGGGTGAAGTTCGACCGCCTGCTGGAGCCGTTCCAGGCGCCGGTGGAGCCGGTGACGGCGTGGAACCTGGACCCGCCCGCGGGCCACGTCGAGGCGCCGCGCTGGGCGCCCGCGGGCTACCTCCTCTCCCCCCGGCAGAACGACGCCTTCGCGGCCGCCGCCCGCCTGCTGGCCGCCGGCTTCGAGGTGTCGCGCGTCGTGCGGGCCGACGGGCGCGACGGCGAGCGGGTGGAGGCGGGGGCGTTCTACGTCGGCGCCAACGGCCGCGCGGTGTGGGATAGCATCGGGGCGCTGGCCCGCGGCCTGGGAGTCGACTTCCAGGCCGTCCACTCGGCGCGGGTGCCGCGCGACATGCGCAGGCTCCGCACGCCGCGCATCGCGCTGTGGGACCGCTACGGCGGGTCGATGCCGTCGGGGTGGACGCGCTGGATCTTCGAGCAGTGGGGGATCCCGTACCGGGTGGTCTTCGCGCCCGAGCTGGACGCGGGGAACCTGAACGCGAAGTACGACGTGATCGTCTTCCAGGGCGGCGCCATCCCCGAGCGCGACCGGCCGGCGGGCGGGGGGCAGGGCGGAGGCGGCGGAGGCGGAGGCGGAGGCGGAGGCGGTGGGGGCGGCGGCGGAGGCGGCGGAGGCGGCGGGATGCCGAATCCGGAGCAGGTGCCGGCCGAGTTCCGCGACCAGCTCGGCAACGTGACGGTGGCGAAGACGGTGCCGCAGCTGCGCGCCTTCCTGGAGAACGGGGGGACCATCGTCACCATCGGCAGCTCGACCGTCCTCGCCCGGCACCTGGGGCTCCCGGTGGAGAGCCACCTGGTGGAGCGCGCGCAGGACGGGAGGGAGCGCGAGCTGCCGCGGGAGAAGTTCTACATCCCCGGCTCGGTCCTGCGCGTGGCCGTGGACCCCGGCCGTCCGGCCGCGTGGGGGATGGAGGACCACGTGGACGTGATGTTCGACGAGAACCCCGTCTTCCGCCTGGGCGAGGGCGCCGAGGCGCGCGGGGTGCGCCGCATCGCCTGGTTCGACACGGCGAGCCCGCTGCGCAGCGGCTGGGCGTGGGGGCAGCAGTACCTGGACGGCGGCGTGGCGGCGGCCGAGGCGAGCGTTGGGCGCGGGACGCTCTACCTGTTCGGCCCGGAGATCACCTTCCGCGCCCAGCCTCACGGCACCTTCAAGCTGCTCTTCAACGCGATCTTCCAGAGCGCGGCGGAGCCGGCGGGGGGCGGGCGGTAACGAGACGGGCAGAAGTGGCGCAACAACCTGGGGCGCACTCGTGGATTTCGAGATCCTTACGCTCCTCGTGACCATCAGTCTTGCCGCGACGGGAATCGCGGCAACGTACTGGAACACGCTCGCTGCAGCCAAGCGCAAGGAGCGGCTCGACCTGGTGAACCGGCGTATCGCCGACTTCTACGGACCGCTCTTTGTGCTCACCAGAGCTGGAGAGGCTGCATACAGGGCTTTCGAGACGAGAGTTGGCCGCGAGTCCGACCCATCCCTCACCGAGCCGCTGACGTCGGATGAACTGGCCGAGTGGCGAGTCTGGGTCAAGCATGTGTTCATGCCCCTCAACGAGGCCCGTGAACGGCTGATTCGCGAGAAGGCCTACTTGATCAGAGAACACGAGATGCCAGAGTGCCTGCTGACGTTCGTTACGCACGTCTCGTCGTGGAAAGCGGTGATCGCGAAGTGGGAGGATGGTGATTTTACGGATGTTTTCTCAGTCGTCGACTATCCCGAAGAACTGGGCGCGTACGCTACGGATTCCTACCTGGAGCTCAAGACGCAGCAACTCACTCTCATCCGCGCATTCGGCATGAAAGGGCGAGCCCTCGCGCGAAGCGTGTGAACCTGGACGGCTGGCGGACGAATTGCGGCCAGGTCCAGGCGCGGAACACCTTGGAATCGGCGGTGAAGTTGCCAGCTGCTCCACGCGGAGCTCTCCAGACATCGAATGGCCGAAGCTCTGTACGATAAGATCGGGGTCGGCTACTCCGCGTACCGCCGCCCCGACCCGCGCATCGAGGCACGCATCGATGCCGCGCTTGGGTCTGCGCGCACGGTCATCAACGTGGGGGCCGGGTCCGGGTCGTACGAGCCGGCGGACCGCGCCGTCGTGGCGGTGGAGCCCTCGGCCGAGATGGTGCGGCAGCGGCCCCGCGGCAGCGCTCCGGCCGTGCGCACCACCGCCGAGCGCCTCCCGTTCCGGGATGCGTCGTTCGACGCCTCCCTGGCGGTGCTGACCATCCATCACTGGCGGGACTGGCGGGCGGGGCTGACGGAACTGCGGCGCGTCGCCCGGGAGCGGGTGGTGATCCTCACCTGGGACCCGGACGGCGCGCGGTTCTGGTTGATGGACGAGTACTTCCCGGAGATCATGGAGGCCGACCGGCTCATCTTCCCCTCGATCGAGGAGATGGCGGCCGTGCTCGGCCCCGTGGACGTGCGGCCGGTGCCGGTCCCGGCGGACTGCACCGACGGGTTCCTCGGCGCGTACTGGCGCCGCCCCGCGGCGTACCTGGACGCGGGCGTCCGCGGTGCGATGTCAGGCTTCGCAAAGCTCCGGAACCCCGGCCCCCAGCTCGCCCGCCTCGCCGCCGACCTCGCGGACGGCACCTGGGCGAGCCGGCACCACGCCCTGCTCTCGGCCACGGAGCTCGACCTGGGCTACCGGCTCGTCATCGCCCCGGCCCGGTCCGGCTCCGGCGCTGCGTGAGGCCGATTCGCCTTCAACTCACGTACCCTGCCCGATGCTCCGGCACTGCGTAGAGCTTTTCCGATCATGCCTCCTCCATCCCGGACTGCCATGGACTTCCCCGAGCGCGACTGGAAGCACCTGCGGAAGGTGCATCGCCTGGCACTGGAGCGCTACTGCGAGCGCGTGCTCCAGGAGTGCGCGTCCATCCTGAGCGAGTCCGGCAGCACCGCGCACGAGCGCTACCTGAAGCTGTACGAGCTCACCCAGGAGCGCGACCGCGAGCTGGCCGGGGCGTTCGACGACATGCGCCGCTCCAGGGCCACCGTCCGCCTGGCCGCGATGCGCGAGCTCGGGGTGGTGACCGACGAGGAGATGGAGGGCTTCACGCCGGAGACGCGCGACATCGTCGAGCGCGCGCTGAGCATCTCCTGGTAGCGGGCTCGCCTGAATGGGCCTTCACACCGCCGAGCCCGCCGCACCCGGTCGTACCTGGGAGACGTCATCGGCGCGGAGGAGCGCCTGCTGCGGCTCTACGACGACGCGCTCGCGGAGCTGACGTCGGCCGGTGAGCCTTTGCCATAGCCACCTGCGCGGTCGAGATCCCCCGCGCGAATCCGCAGGAGCTTCAGCGCGATGTTGACGTCCCACCAGATCAGGCCGTAGAAGCCGAGGCCGAAGACCGTGCCCAGCGTGGTCTCTCCGGCGAAGAACAGGTTCATCCCCCGGTACAGGACGAACACGAGGAGGGACGAGACCACCACCGTCAGCGCCAGCGCCCGCGAGACGAGCCCGGCCCGGTACGCGGCGGCCGCGAAGAACGGGTAGACCAGGGTGCCGCTGAGGGTGTCGCACACGAGCTGGGCCAGGAAGACGGCGCGAGAGAGGGTCCTCGCCATCGCCTCCAGGGCCGGCCGGGCTTCGGGCGCCGCCGCGAGGTAGGAGACGCCGAAGTCCCGCGCCAGCGCGACGGTGAACGCGTCGACGCCGATTCCCAGGGCCAATCCCACGCACCAGAAGACGAGCGGCCAGAGCAGGGCCGGCGCCCGGCCGCGCAGCAGGCTGTACAGCGCGATCGCCTCGGGGAGGATGAGGACGGGGTAGATCAGCCACAGGACTTCCCGCAGCGTGTACAGGCCCGCCGCGCGGCCGAGCCGCTGCAGCCCCTCCGCGCCGGCCAGCGGCAGGGCCTCGGAGCCCAGCCCGCCGACGCTGGACACGACGATGCCGGCGAGCAGCGCCGCGTTGCCCAGCAGCACGCTCGCCCCGCTCAGCCGCAGCGCCGCTACGCTCGGAACTCCGGTCTCGCGCATCGCCTTCCCTCCGTACTCGAGCGAGGGTACGTACGCCCAGCGCGGGAGACGGGATTCGCAGCCGCTGGAGATCTGGTGATGGCGAGCCGGAAGGGGGACCCGACGGGTCAGCGAAGCTCCTTCACGCTCGCGCGGAACGCCTGGTACTCGGGAGTGTCCCGAACCGGGGCTCGGCCGCGCGGGGCAGGGGAGGCCGCGATGAGCGCGCGGGTGTTGTGGACCCGCTCCTCGCTGGTCGGGTGGGTGGAGAACCACTGCTCGAAGGTGCTCGGGCGGCGCTGCTGCTCGCGGAGCAGGTCTTCGAAGAACGTGGCCATGCCTTCCGGGTCGTACCCGGCGGCCCGCAGGATCCCGACTGCGCGCTGGTCCGCCTCGCGCTCGGCGTCGCGCCCGTACCTGGCGAAGACGGCGGCTCCGCCCCCCTGGATCGCGATCTGCTCGGCCAGCCCCGGCTCGCGGTCGAGGACCAGGTAGACGAGCCTGACGAGCAGGCCGGCGCGCTGCCGCTTCTCCACCTGCTCCAGCCCGTGCCGCTCGGTCACGTGGGCGATCTCGTGCGCGAGCACCCCCGCGAACTCCGCGAGCTCGTCCGCCTGCTCGACGAGCCCGCGGTTGACGAAGACGTGCCCGCCGGGAATGGCGAAGGCGTTCACGTCCGGCGAGTCCACCAGGTGGAACCGGTACTCCCTCGCGGACGAGTCGGCGTGCTGGACCAGGGCCGCCCCGAACCGGTTCAGCGCCGCGAGCGCACCCGGGTCCTGGATCAGCGGGATCTCCTGCGCGATCGCGGCCGCGTACTCGTCTCCCAGGCGCTCCTCTTCCTCGACGCCGATGCTCCCGGCGCAGGCGCCTGCGGCCAGGAGCACGGCCACGAACATCAGCCGGCGTCGCCGGGAGGGGTGTTGCGCAGTGCGCCGGAGAAGAACGGCCATTTCGCTGCAGGCTCGCTTTCGTGCTCGCTGGTTCACCCGTGCGGCCGCTCGCCGGGCGAGTTGCATGCCAGTCGGCCGGCGCGGTCCGAGGTGCCTTCGAGATTGTCCAGACCCCTGTCGCGTGCAGCTGTGCTCGCGTATCGTCCCCTGTCCCGCGCTGGTCGAATCACCCCGCGAACCCTGTCGACATGATCTCCCGCATCCGTCTTCCGCTCCTCCTGCTGGCGCTGCTGTCGTGGGCGAGCACGGTCGCCGCGCAGCAGCAGCCCACCGTGGTGATCCTGGTGCGCCACGCCGAGAAGGTGGCGCCCAACCCGCCCGACGGCGACCCCGAGCTCACCGAGGCGGGCCGGGTGCGCGCCCGGGCGCTGGCCGACGCGCTCGCCGACGCGGGGGTGGACGCCGTCATCACCAGTCAGTTCAAGCGCACCCGGTTCACGGCGGCGCCGCTCGCGGAGAAGCTGGGCCTCACGCCCGAGATCGTCTCCACCAGCGGCGCCCAGGCGCAGCCCGAGGCCGTGGCGCAGTCGATCCGCGCGAACCACGCCGGGCAGACGGTGCTCGTCGTCGGCCACAGCAACACGATCCCAGCGGTGATCGCCGCGCTTGGGGGCCCCAGGCTGGAGGAGATCTGCGACTCGCAGTACGCCGACTTCTTCGTGCTGGTGCTGGGCGCGGGCGACCGGCCGTCGCTGATCCGCTCGACCTACGGCGCGCCCTCCCCCGCCCCGGGCCCGGAGTGCCAGCGCGCCATGCGGCAGTAGCCGTCCGCCACTCCCGAGACACGAGGCCGGCCGCGCGGAGTCCGCGCGGCCGCCGTTTTTCATCCCCGGAAGAAGATCGTTGACCGGCCGGCATCCCGCGTGTATGATAATCAAAGTTATGGTTATCGTATTCACCCGCTCCTGCGCATGACGATCCACGCACCCCGGCAGGCCCGCAGCGCCGCCTCGCTCGACCGGCTGCTGGCGGCGGCGGAGGAAGTGCTCCGCGAGCGCAGCTTCGACGAGGCGGGGCTGGCCGAGATCGCCCGCCGCGCCGGTGCCACGGTGGGCGCGTTCTACGCCCGCTTCCCCGGCAAGGAGGCGCTGCTGCGGCACCTGGAAGAGCGGCTGTACGCCGGCGTCGACGCGCTGGTCGCCGCGAAGGCGGGCGCGCTCGCCGCGGCGGCGCGCCCGCTCCCGGCGCTCGTGCGCGAGCTGCTGCTGGCCACCATCGCGTTCTACCGCGAGCACCGCGGCACCCTGCGGGCGCTCACCCTGCGCTCGCGCTCGGACGCGGAGCTGCGCGCGCGGATGGACGAGACCAACCGCCGGAATCTGGCGGCGCTCGCCCCCGCGTTCGCTCCCCACGCCGCCCGCATCCGCCACCCCGATCCCGTCGAGGCCGTCCCCTTCGCCGTGCTGATGGCCGCCCACACCCTGCGCGAGGCGGTCCTCTTCGGCGAGCCGTGGCTGGAGCGCGCCGGGTGGGCGGACGAGAAGCTGGCGGACGAGCTCACCCGCGCCGTCCTCGCCTACCTGGGCGTGAGCGCGGACGCGGACGAGGTCCCGGCCGGCTGACGGACAAGGCGGTGACCGGTGCGCGCCGATCCGGGCGCGTCCGCGGTCTCTCGACACCCCGGCGGGAGGAAGCCATGCCGCTTTCCGGCCCACGCGCGGTCTTGGCCGCCACGCTCCTGGCGGCGGCCGGCTGCGGCTCCCTCCCCGGCGCTGTGGGGCGCACGCCGCCGCCGGGGCTCGCCGCCTGCCGGGTGGCGGGCCTCGAGGAGACGGCCTGGTGCGGGACCGTGCGGGTGCCGGAAGACCGCGCCGCGCCGTCGGGCCGGCGGATCGCCCTGCGCGTGGTGGTGCTCCCCGCCCGCTCGCCGCGGCCGGAGCCCGACCCCGTGTTCTTCCTGAGCGGCGGCCCGGGGCAGGCGGCCACCGGGGGCGCCGCGGCGCTGGCGCGGGAGCTGGCCGGCGTGCGCGCGGCGCGCGACCTGGTGCTGGTGGACCAGCGCGGCACCGGCGGGCCGGACCGGCTCTCCTGCCCGCTCGGCTCCCCCGCCCGCAGCCTGCGCGCGTGGACCACCGGCGAGTTCCCCGCCGACCGGCTGGCCGCGTGCCTCCGCGAGTGGCGGGCGGACCCGCGCCTCTACACCACGGAGCGCGCGGTCGAGGACCTGGACCAGGTGCGCGCGGAGCTCGGGTACGGGCGGGTGAACCTGGTGGGCGCCTCCTACGGCACCCGCCCCGCGCTGGCCTACCTGCGCCGCTTCCCGGACCGCGTGCGCACCGTGGTCCTGCGCGGCGTCTACCCCGCCTTCGCGCCGCTCCCCCTGCACGTGTCGGCCGACGCGCAGGCGGCGCTCGACCGGCTGGCGGCCGGCGCCCCGGGACTGCGCCGGGACGTCGAGCGCGCGCTGGCGCGGGCCGACAGCGCGCCCGTCCGCCTGCCGCTGGAGGCGGAGGACGGAGGGGCGCCCGACACGCTCCTGGTCACCCGCGGCGTGCTGGCGGGCGCGCTCCTCTTCGCGCTCTACTCCGCCGAGCAGGCCCGCGCGATCCCGGACGCCGCCCGCGCCGCCGCCGCGGGCGACCCCCGCCCCTGGGTGGAGCTGGCGGCGGGCGGGACGATGCTCCCCGTGCTCGAGTCGCTGAGCCCCGGCGTCTTCCTCTCCGTGGTCTGCGCGGAAGACCTGCCGCAGGTCGACTCCGCCGCCATGGCCCGGGCGGCCGCCGGCACCTTCCTGGGCGACGTGCTCTACCGCAACTTCGCGCGCGCGTGCGCCGGGTGGCCGCGCGGCGCCCCCCCGGCCGGCCACGCCGACCCGGTGCGCTCCGACGCGCCGGTGCTGGTAATCAGCGGCGACGCGGACCCGGTGACGCCGCCGCGCTGGGGCGAGCGGGTGCTGGCCACCCTCTCCCGCGGCGCGCACCTGGTGCTCCCCGGCACGGGACACGTCCCCTCCTTCCCCCCGTGCGCGCGCCGGGCCGCGGCGGAGCTCGTCGCCCGCGGGAGCGCCGAGGGGCTGGACCTCTCCTGCGCGCGAGACGCGGAGACCGCCACCGCCGGGGCCGACACGCTCCCCGTCGCCGCCGACAGCACCGGTCCGCCGGCCGACGTGGCGGGGCGGTGGGCGCTCTTCTGGCGGACGGACGAAGGGCCGCGGGAGAGCGGGTGGATCGAGCTGCGGCAGGCGGGCGACTCGGTGGGGGCCACCCTGCACGGGCAGGGGAGCCTGGAGGCGGCGGGGACGGTGCGCGGGCGGCTGCTGGTGGTGTCGGGGCGGCGGATGATGGCGCGCTTCGAGATCCGCGCGGCCGTGCAGGGCGACACCCTGCACGGCGAGCTGCGCGTCCTCGCCCTCCGCCGCCCCTTCACCGCCGTGCGCCGGCGCTAAAGCGCGGACGCCGGCGAGGCGCCGGCCGCGGGCGGACGAACGCCCGCCCCTGCGTCCGTCCGCGTCCGGTGCGCGCGCGGTCCGGGCCTACAGCCCGCTCACCGCGAAGGCGGACTTGGTCGTCCCCGCCAGGTCCAGCCACCCCGCCTGGAGCTGGAGCGCGCGGAAGACCCGCTCCGTCCCCTTCACCGTTTCGAGCGGGAACTGCTCCAGCGCACCGGCGCTCTCCGCCAGCGCGTCGTAGTCGAACGAGAACTCCCCCACCATCGGGAAGCCGGTCATCGTCTCCTGCAGGTACCAGAAGCTCAGCGCCATCTTGACCGGGGCGTCGCCGCCGAAGCGGAAGCCGCCGACGTGCAGCACCACTTCGTGCGCCGTGAAGCCGTTCGCCACGACCACCTCGGTGTCGCCGGGAATGCCGAGCTCGCCCAGGCCGGGGAAGACGGCCGCCACCCGCTCCACGGTGGAGAGGTCCAGCCCCGCCTCCACCTTCTCCACCGACGCCGAGCGGGAGAACTGGCTCACGAACGCGGGCAGGACGTCCTCCTCGAACTTGTCGCCGTCGAGCTCCGCCCCCGCCGGCGGGACGGGAGCGACCTTCTGCACCGCGGCCGCGTACCGGTCGGGCCCGCGGTACTTCAGGTTCAGCTGCCGCTTCTTCTTCTCGCGCACCCGCAGGATGAAGCCGTGGCCGCGGAACCCCATCTCGGGCGTGTCGAGGAACGAGGTGCGACGCGTCTTCGGCTCCAGGTTGCCCCCGTCGATCTTCTCCTGGGGGACGAAGACACCCTTCTCCTTTTCGATGATGAACTTCACCAGATCCAGGTACGCCTTGCCGCCCTCGCCGCGCTCCTGGAAACGGCTCGTGTCGAGCATCAGCTTGTACTCGCGCGAGGTGACGGGGAGGTTCTGGTCGGCCATGGTCGTCGGTCCGGGTGGAAGAGGTGGAGGATGAGACCGCGCGCAGCAGCGGCGAGGTGCCTTCAGGATTGGATGGCCCCGCGCGGGCCGTTTCGCGACGACGGAAGGGCACGCGGCCGGTCGCGCCGCGTGCCCCTCCTCGCGATCCCGGGCCTGCGCCGGCGCTCAGCGCCGCCGGTCGCGATCGCGGCTCTCGCCTCCTTCCGGCGCGCGGCCCGGGGAGACCAGCTGCGGCGGGGCGGGGATGCGGCGCAGCGGCGTCACCCGCGCGCCGGAGAGCGCGGCCTCGCCCAGGCGCGCGTACGCGGGTCTCGGCGCGGCCCCGTCGCGCACGAGTGCCTGAAGACACTCGCTGGAACCACGGAAAGCCTCGCAAACCCCGCGAGGCTTCAACCGCGGCACCTCGTCTGCGCGGCACCTGGTTTCGTCGCGCGAAGCGCCGAAGTCCCTCTCCCGCGCAACGTCGCGCAACGGGGAGGGACAGGCGCCTCAGGCGCCAGGGAGGGGGCCCCGCGCGCCTCTACCGCGCCAGGTGCTTCTGCTCGCCGACGGCGTAGGCTTCGCAGAGCCACGCGCGGACCTCGCCGTCGATCTCGCCGGGATGGCGGATGCGGAAGTGGTGGACGTGGTTGCGGGGGGAGAGGCTCTCGATCTTTGTGAAGCGGGGGTGCTCCAGGCGGCGGGCGAGCACCACGTGCGCGTCCAGCCGGTCGGCATGCACGGTCACGGCCGAGAAGATCATCCGCACCTGGAAGCCGATACGCGTCTTCGCGGGCGCCAGGACCACGGGCCCGCACGCCTCCACCGCCTCGGCGAAGCGGCGGAAGAGCTCCGCCGCGTGCACGCCCTTCCCCGCCAGGTGCTGCTCCACCGTGGCGGCCGCGCACGAGTGCGGCTGGTTGCGGTTCGCGAACGGCCGCCCGCAGCGCGGGCACCGCCAGAGGGGTGACGGCTCATCCAGGCTCCGTCGGCGGTAAAAGGGGGACGGGCGGCAGCCCGGGTGGGCTACGGCATCGTCACCAGGGCTTTTCCCACGCCTCCGCATAAGCACAGAGATCGGCCAGCGACGGCACCTGCGGAACGGCGTAGCGCGCGCAGACGACGTCCACGTTGCCTATGCGCCAGAAGCCCGGCGGGCAGCAGACGACCAGCTTTCCCGTGCGCGCGAACAGGCCGAGCTCCAGCAGCGTGACCGGCGCCCGCGTCTCCGGCGCGAAGTACATCAGGATGCCGTCCGCCCGCTCCTGCGCTTCCAGCTCCCACGTCACCTGCGAGGAGAACTGCGGGCTCGCGATGTCCTGCTCCCACGTCGCATCCCACTCGTCGCGTCGCGGATTCAGGATCGTGATGTCGCGGTGGCGTACTGCCGATTCGATGGCCTGCTGCCAGTTCGCGGCACTCCCCATCTCGATCGAGCCGGCCAGGAACAGGGTGGGAGTCTCGAAAGCGGCAGGGAGTGGCGTGGGGGGCTTGAGGACACGTGCCATGGTCACCCTCGCCGACGGAATACCCTTCAAGCCTACGAAGCGCGCTTGAGCGGCCGGATGGTCTCGATCTCCTTCCCCTCGGCCGAATGCAGCGCGTGGTACAGGTCCCACCGCTGCTGGAGGTTCAGCCAGAAATCGGGGCTGGTGCCGAAGTAGCGGGCGAAGCGCAGGGCGGTGTCCGGCGTCACGGCGCGCTTGCGGTTCACGATCAGGTTGATGCGCTGGAACGGGACCTTGATGTCGGCCGCGAGCTGCGACTGGCTGATGCCGAGCGGAGCGAGGAACTCCTCCTGGAGCATCTCGCCCGGATGAGTCGGCGGGCGGTGCGTGGGAACGCGTACCATCTGCTGAACCTCCCCTCTCTCGCGACGTGCTGCCGCGCCGCGTCAGTGGTAGTCCGTGATCTCGACCTCGGCCGGCCCCTGCTCGGTCCAGCGGAAGCACACCCGGTACTGGTCGTTGATCCGGATCGAGTGTTCTCCCTTCCGGTCGCCCTTCAGCTCTTCCAGCCGGTTTCCCGGCGGGGCGGCCAGCTCCTGCACGGTCGCGACCGAGTCGAGCTGGTCGAGCTTGCGCCCGGCGACCTTCCACAGCGTCGGCGGTCATACCCTTCGCGCGACCTTCGTGTCCCGCCCTTCGAACACATCCTCCGTGCCCTGGTTCTTGAACGAGATGATCACGAGTTCAGACTGTGAGGATTATACCGTGCGGCGGTATAATCGTCAATAGGAGAGAGGCGCGTCGCCCACTCGCGCGGGCGACGCGTCCATGCGGGAATCCGCAGAGGTTACGGCCTCTCTCCCGGCTCCACAAGTGCACAAACCGAACGCGTTCGGCCGGTGGCGCGTCCGGATGCGTAGGGCGTTCCCATGAGGCCAGCGAGGGCCCGCGGAGCGCGTCCGCGGGCCCTCGTCCCGTCACCCGGCTGCGAAGATCACCGCCCCGGCGCGGGGCGGGTCTCCACGATCACGCGCTCGGTTTTGCCGCGGCCGAAGGTCTCGGGGCTGTACATCTCCTCGGCGTGCGGCGGCGGGACGATGAAGAGCCCCGGCGTGGTGGCACGCGCCACGTACGAGTAGGTGTACACGCCCGCCGGCAGCAGGCTGGTGAACGCCTCGGCGCGGTTGTCGCGCAGGTTCTGGTGCTCGAACCACCCGGGGCGCCACCAGCGCACCTCGGGCGCGCGGCCCCGGCGCACCCCCTGCGTCGTCTCGGACCCCGGCTGGGCGCCCTGCAGGTCGGGGTTCACCGGCTCGAAGCCGGCGGGGAGCGGGTCCGCCAGCGCCACGTGCACCCGCCGCGACGGCGCCGTCATGGTCACCGTCACCCGCACGCGAGCCCCGGCCCGCACCCGCCAGCGCCCGTCGGGGCCCAGCTGCACGTCGGCCGGGTCGTCCACCGCCTCGTAGGTGCGCTCCACCACGAAGCCCGCCTCGAGCGGCGCCACGTCCAGGTCGCGCGGCGCGTAGCGGAGCCCCGCGCGGTAGTACAGCCGCCCCGGCCCCTCCTTCCCCACGGTGAGCGACTCGGGCCGGCCCTCCTGCACCACCCGCATCGGCACCGACACCAGGGAGCGGTCCGTGCTCCGCCCCCGGAACTCGTGGCCGCCCGCGTAGCGCTCGCCCAGCCACACGCGGGCCACGAAGGCGGGCGTCTCCGCCTCGTAGGTGCGGAAGTAGCGGTCGAGCGCCAGCAGCACCCACGCGTTCTCCTGCGTGTCGTTCCACCGCCCGCGCTTGCGGTGGCCCAGCAGGCCCCGGACGACCTTGGGGACCAGCGGGTTGTCGCGGTCGGCGGCGACGAGCGCCTCCAGCACCACGCCGTCGGTGCGCCGCTCGGAGTGCAGCAGCAGGTACTCGCCCTCGCTGTAGCGGGTGGCGAAGGTGGCGGTGGACGCCGTCTCCGTGGCCCGCGAGCTCAGGTAGCGCAGGAGCGAGTCGCGCTCCGCGGCGAGGCCCGGCTTGCCGGCCGAGGCGGAGAGGAGCCACCCCGCCACCTCCAGCGGGAGCGACGCCCGCCACTCGCGCGCCCCCGCCGGCAGGCGGTCCAGCGGCGGCTGCGCCAGGTAGCGCCGCACGTCGTCGTCCACCCGCTCGCCCATGCGGGCGCGCACGTAGATGGCGTAGGCGTGCAGCGCGCGCTTCACGTCTTCGGGATACCAGCCGGGCACGTTGCCGGGGACGCCGCGCAGGTAGCCGAGCGCGCGCCGCCACGTCTCGTCGGGCACCGCCCACCCCTTCTCGCGGGCGCGGGTCAAAGCGTGGGCCGTGTGGATGCTCACGTACGGCCACGACGGCTCGCCCTGCTTCCAGAAGCCCCATCCCCCGTCGCTGTTCTGCAGCGCGGCCAGCCGGCGCACGTCGGCCTCCACGAACGCCGCCAGCTCCGCGGGCGCCGGCATCTCCTCGGCGCGGAAGGCGGCCAGCACGTCGCGCAGCGAGGCCACCGCCAGCACCCGCGAGGCGATCTGCTCGGTGCACTCGTACGGGTAGCGCACCAGGTACAGCAGCGCGTCGGTGAGCTCCTGCAGCGCGGTGGACGAGGTGGTCACCTCCACGCCGCCGAACGCCGGGATGGCGTCCGCGGGGACGTCGAGCGGGAGCGTCTCCACGCTGTCGCCCGCCAGGGAGCCGTAGGCGGCGAACGCCTCGGCGGTGGCGGGGGTCCACACCGGGAGCACCACCTCCGCCGCATCGGCGCGCCCGCCGCTCGCGGCGGCCACCTGGAAGCGGGCGGGGCCGGCGCGCACCGCCTCGCCCGGGAGCCGCACCTCCACCCGGTCGTGCGCGGGGACGGTGATGCGCCGCCCCGGCTCCGCGAGCGCGACGCCCACGGCGCGCGCGGCCACGTCCACCTCCAGCGCCTCCCCGGTCTGGTTCTGCACCACCACCGGCAGCTCGAAGCGGTCGCCGAAGTTCAGGAAGCGCGGCGCCGAGGGGCGCACCATCAGCGGCTGCCGCACCGTGAGCGACGACTCGCCCACCCCGTAGCGCCGCCCTCCCTCCACGGCCACGGCCACCACGCGGTAGCGGGTGAGGTTGGAGGGGAGCTTGAACGGCAGCCGCACCCGCCCGTCGGGCCCCGTGGTGAGCGCGGGCGCGAACACCGCCAGCGGATCGAAGTTGGTGCGGATGGCGATCGGCTGCGGGGCGGCCTCCCCCCCGGCGCGGACCCGGGCCGCCATCGGCGGTGGAGGCGGCGGAGCCGTGGGCGCCGCCATCTCCGCCACCGCGTACTGGTCGGCGGCCTGCCGCCGCTGCACGTCCACCCCGGCGCCGGTGGCGACCAGCCCCTCCAGCGCGAGCGCCCCTCCCGCCAGCACGGCGTCCAGCCGCGGCGGCGCGGCGTCCCGCACCACCGTCACCTGCCGCACGGCCGGCTCGGCCCCGATCCGCTGGAACGTCACCCGGTACGAGCCCGGCGGCACGTTCTCGATGCGGTAGCGGCCGTGGACGTCGGTGACGGCGGCCAGGGCGGTCCCCTCCACCCGCACCGCCACCCCGGCGAGCGGCCGGCCCTCGCGCGCGTCCCGCACCCGCCCCACCAGCGTCCCCGGGGCGGGCTCGAAGTCGGGCGCCTCCACCCGCACCAGGCGGCGCAGGAACGTCTCGGTGGTCAACGCCGGGCGGGGGCGGTAGAAGACGTCCAGCGGGTCGGGGAGGCGGTAGCCGGTGAGCGCCAGCACCGCCTCGTCCACCACCGCCACGGCCACCTCGGCCCCGGCCACCGGGCGCCCCGCGGCGTCCTTCACCTCCACCGTCACCTCGCCGGGGCCGTCGGGCTCGGCCACCGAGTCGGCCGGCACGGGGGCCACGGTGAGCGCGCGGGTGCGGCGGGAGACGGCGAGGTCGGCCTGGCCCACGGCGAAGTCCACCCCCCGCGCCCGCGCCGGGTCCTGCCGCCCGTCGCCCGCGCCCACGAACTCGAAGAAGAGCGAGAGGTTGGGGACGTCTTCCTCCCCGACCGGCAGCCGCACCGAGGCGGTGGGGCCGTCGGTGGGGACCTCCTCCACGCGCACGATCTCGCCGCGGCGCACCGTCATCACCCCGCGGGTGGGGTGGAAGGGAAGCCGGAGCAGGAGGCGCGCGGTGTCGCCCGGGGCGTACTCCTCGCGGTCGGGGATCACCTCCACCTGGCCCGGCGCCACCTCGTCGCCCGGGCGCGCGGCGATGAGCGGGTCGCTCCCGCGCACCCACACGCTCAAGCGCGTGAGCGTGGGCCGCCCGCGCGCGTCGGTGGTGGTCGCCGTCACCCGGTAGGTGCCGCCCTCGCCGCCCGGGGGGATCGTGCAGCGCACCGGCTGCGCCTGCGAGACGAGCGAGCACGCCCCGGCCTCGGACTCTTCCTGCCGCCAGGAGCCGGCCACCCGCCGCCAGGCGGTGCGGCGGACGCGCACCTCCACCGGGCGGCCGGCGACCGGCTTCCCGTCGAGGTCGACCACCACCAGGTCCAGCTCCAGCGGGTCGGTGCGCTCCAGCCAGGTGCGCTCGGTGCGCACGCCCACGTAGACCTCGGCCGGGTGCACCAGCAGGCGCTCCTCGGCCGTCCAGGTCTGGCGGTTGACGTCGGTGACGGTGGCGTTGGCGGTGACGGCGAAGGCGCGCGGCGGCACGGCGCGGTCGAAGTCGATGCGGAGCGCGCTCTCGCCCGTGGCGCCCGTCTCGGCGGTGAGCGTGCCGCTCCGGGCGCGGTCTCCGCTCTCCTCCCAGAAGAAGGGGCCGCGGCCCTCGGTGCCGAAGCGCCAGCGGTCCCACCCCGGCGGGGTGTAGCCGGCGGGGACGGCCTGCACGTCCCAGCGCACGGGGGCGCCCGGGAGCGGGCCGCCCGCGAAGTAGGCCGCGCGCGCGGTGACCTCGGCGGCGGTGCCCACGAAGTAGGGGCCGGGGTCGGCGGACGCGGTCACCGTGTACTCGGGGCGGCGGAACTCCTGCACCAGGAACGAGGTGCCCCCCTCGCGCCCCGGCACCTCCCGGTCCGTCTCCAGCGTCACGCGGATGATCCCCTGCCCCAGGTTCGATCCCTCGGGGACGACGAACTCGGCGTCGAAGCCGCCCAGCGCGGTGAGGCGCGCGGTGCCGCGGGCGATCTCGTTCCCCCGCGGGTCGCTGACCGTGTAGGCGACCCGCTCGCCCAGGTCACCGGGGAGGCCGGGGGCGGCCGTCCACCCCTCCAGCCGGCGCACCCACCCCTTGAAGCGCACCCGCTCGCCGGGGCGGTACAGGTTGCGGTCGGTGAAGAGGTACCAGACGGCCTGCGTCTGGGCCGTGCCCCGCGCCCAGCGGGCGGGCCCCGCCTGGCTCTCCTCGGGGAGGATGGCCGCGTCGGCGCCCAGGCGGGCCACCAGGTACGCGGGCGGGTCCTGCGGGCCGCGCCGGGGGAGCGCCAGGGTGGCGATCCCGCGCGCGTCGGCCGTCCCCGCCAGGCGGTAGGGGGCGAGCTCCAGCGCGGCGCCCGCGAGCGGCGCGCCGTCCACCAGCGAGGTGGCCCACCCCAGCAGCTCCTCGGGGTCGGCGTACGCGGAGAGGCCGATGCGGGTGGACTGCACCCAGACGTACGACGCCTGCCGCCGCTCCTGCTGGGTCCCCCCCTCCACCGCCTCCACGGCCACCACCGCGTGCCCGAGCCCCCCGGTGAGCGCGGGGGAGACGTCGACGAAGGTCTCGCGCGTCTCGGCGGGCCCGGCGTCGATGGTGATGGTGCGGTCGACGACGGAGGTGCCCGGGAGCGCGGCGGGGCGGCCGTCCTCGCGCCGCCCCTCGAGGCGGGCGAACGCGGGCCAGTCTTCCGGCGCCACCCGGTGCACGCGCACGCGCAGCCGCCGGAAGTCGTGGCTGAGGAACGAGACGGAGCGCGAGCCGAGCGGGTCCAGCACCACCAGCCGGTCCGGCCCCACCAGCTGCGCCTCGGGGGCGCCCACGTCGAAGGAGACCGTCCGCGCGGCGCCGAGCGTCTGCCCGAAGCGGTCGCGCACGGCGGGGTCCAGCCGCACGGTGTAGCGGGTGTTCGGGCGCGCGCGGCCGCGGATCATCAGGTTGTTCCCGTAGACCTGGATCTCCAGCCCCGGCAGCGCGGGCTCCACGCGCACCCACTCGTCGCGCCACGCCCCCTCGTCCAGCGGGTTGTTGAACTGGATGCTCCACGGCATCCCCGGCCGGCACGGGCCTCCCCAGCTGCAGACCGAGCGCTCCACCCGCAGGCGCCCGTAGGTGCGGAACTCGAACGCCTGCTCCGCGTCCGTCCGCCGCGCCCCCTCGGCCGAGGGCGTGCCGGGGCCGATGGAGACCACCACCGGCGCGTCCGGCGGGAGGGGCCGCGCGGGGCGGAAGGCGATCCAGCGCGCCGGGTCGAGCCCGGCCACGCGCGCCTTCGCCTCGGCGTCGGCGTCGATCTCCGCCTGCGTCGCCAGGCGGACGGGGACCTCGGCGCCGGCGGCGCACAGGCGGACGGTGCGCAGCACGGCGGCGGGGTCGACGCGCTGGTCGAAGGCGACGATCAGGACCGGCTCCAGCCCGGCGGGGCCGCCGTACGGGAAGCCGCCCGTGGCGATCGGCGCCGGGGTGGCGAAGGTCCAGCGGACGGGCTCGGCGAGCGCGCGCCCCGCGGCGGAGCGGGTGCCGGCGGGGACCTCCACCGCGAACTCGGTGGCCATCGGCAGGCGGCCGGCGGGCTCGAACTTGAGCGTGCGCACGTCGATCCAGCGCCAGCGCCCCGGCGGCTGCGGGGCGAGGCGCACCGGCACCTCGCGCCCGGCCAGCTCGCCCACGGAGGCCAGGGGGACCATCGGCTGCGAGAACGAGACGGTCACCTCGGCGCCGGTCTCCACCTCGCCCTCGGGCGCGCGGCGGACCACGGAGAGGGCGGCGGTCCCGGTCGTGGCCGGGCGCCCGGCGGCGAGCGAGTCGCGCGGGGGGAAGGCGGCCAGCACCGTGCGCCCCGTGCGCGGCGCCGGGAAGGTGGCCGCGGGGAAGGCGAACGAGTCCGCGGGCGAGGCCTGGTCGACGAGCGGCGGGAGCCGCTCGAACAGGCGCCGCGCCTCGTCGTCGGTGAGGCGCCGCCCCTCGGCCGTGGCCGCGGCGTAGGGCCGCGCGCCCGCGCCGGGGGAGAGGCGGAAGCGCAAGCCCGTGCTGTCGCCCCCGGTGTCGGCGCGGACCGGGCCCCCGCGGTAGCCCGGGTAGAGCGGGGGGACGCGGACGGTGCGCGGCTGCGGCTGCCGCTGGGCGGCCGCGGGGTCGGGGAGGAGTGCGGCCATGGCGAGCAGCGCCAGCGCGAAAGTCGTGCGGCGGGTGGAGGTCATGCTTCTCCGGGTGGGTCGGCGGGTCGCGAGGGTCCGGCGCCGGAGTGCCGACGTGCCCCGGGTGGGGGGCTCCGGCGCGGAAGCGGTTCGGTCGGGTCAGCCGAGGAAGCGCGCGCGCACCTCGGGCGGCGGGAGCATGCAGGCCTCGGTCTTCCCGAAGATCCGGTAGCGGTGCCTGGCCACC
This sequence comes from Longimicrobium sp., assembly GCA_036389795.1. Taxonomy (NCBI): domain Bacteria; kingdom Pseudomonadati; phylum Gemmatimonadota; class Longimicrobiia; order Longimicrobiales; family Longimicrobiaceae; genus Longimicrobium; species Longimicrobium sp. The sequence goes on along the minus strand of DASVWD010000190.1, from coordinate 829 downwards.
AGGTCGTAGAAGAAGTCTGCCACCGGCCGGGGGACCACGAGCAGCGGCCAGAGCACCGGCCACGGCGCGTCCATCCGCCGCGCGATGCGGCACGCCGCGCGCGACTTGCGGTACGCCCGCCCGCCCTCGACCAGGACCACGGTGTCGAGCGCGTCCTCGGGCATCCCGTGCTCGCGCAGCATGGCCTTCCCGGCGTCGGACTGCAGCGCGGCGAAGCGGAAGCGCCCGCGCCGGTCGTTGCGCAGGATGAGCTGCACCGAGCGGTTGCAGAGGCCGCACACGCCGTCGTACAGCACGATCGGCCCGGCGTCGTCGGCCGGCGGCCCGGCGGGTTCAGGCATGGCGAGGCTCCCCCTGTCGAAAAGGTCCGGGGACAACATACTACACGCCGCGGCCTTCCGCGCCGCCTTCCGTTCCGGCGTGCCGCGAGGAAGAGAACGGCCTGATCGGAGTGAATCTGACGGAGGGGCCCTCTCCCCCGCGCGACCCCTGGTCGTTCGTTCCTCACGACCAGGGGTCGCGCTCCCCTCTCCCAGACTGCGGGAGAGGGGAAACACCTCGGCGCTTCGCGCGACCGGATGCGGAGCGAAGGGGCGGCGGGTGAAGCCTCGCGGGGTTTGCGAGGCTTTCCGTGGTTCCAGCGAGTGTCTTCAGGCACTCGCGATGCCGGCGCCCGAGCGAGACCCCCGCGTGAGGGATGCGCGCCCGACAGGGCCGGGACCGTGGCGGCCGGGCAGTTTCGGCCGACGCGGGCCCGGCGCCGTTGGGCACAGCGGTATCGTGCCCTACGGCGCGCGCAGCCCGGCCCGGAGCGCAGCGGAGGGACACG